>JAITUD010000143.1 GCA_031286555.1 Microbacterium sp.
TGCGCCGCGACGGTCTCGCCGCCGACGAGCACAACTTCCTGCACCCCGAGCAGGAGCCGCGCGTCGCCTACCTGACGCAGAAGCTGCAGGGCGCCGAGGGCCCGGTCATCGCGACCAGCGACTTCATGCACGCCGTGCAGGACCAGATCCGTCAGTGGGTGCCCGGTTCGTACTACACGCTGGGCGCCGACGGGTTCGGCTTCGCCGACACCCGTGCCGCCGCTCGCCGGTTCTTCAAGATCGACGGTCCGTCCATGGTCGTCCGCACCCTCCAGGCGCTGGCGGATGAGGGCAAGGTGGAGCGCTCGGTCGTCGGACAGGCCATCGCGAAGTACGACCTGTACAACGTGAACGCCGGCACCAGCGGGAACGCAGGCGGCGAGAGCTGAGAACCAGGTGACCGCGACTCCTCCGCCGGCCGTCGACAAGGCTGCCTCCCTCGCCTGGCTGCGCCGCATCTCCGGCGACCTCGCCACGGCGACGATCAAGCGACTCGAGGAGACGCTGCCCTGGTACGCCGACATGCCACCGGCCCGACGGTCCTCCGTCGGGCTGGTGGCCCAGGCCGGCATCACCTCGTTCATCCAGTGGTACGAGGACCCGAACTCGACGCCGTGGATCGGCGCCGACTTCTTCGCGGCGGCTCCTCGTGAGCTGCTGCGCAGCGTGAGCCTGCAGCAGACCCTGCAGCTGATCCGCGCAACAGTGGACGTCACCGAGGAGCGGGTCGCGGGCAAGGACGAGAACGTCCGCGAGGCGATCCTGCTGTACTCCCGCGACGTCGCCTTCGCCGCCGCGGACGTGTATGCGCGCGCCGCGGAGTCGCGCGGCCTGTGGGACGCCCGGCTCGAGGCGCTCGTCGTCGACTCGATCCTCACCGGAGAGGCCGACGAGGAGCTCCCCAGCCGGATCGCGGCCCTGGGCTGGCACGGCCACGGTGAGGTCAGCGTCATCGTCGGCACGACGCCGGCGCAGTTCGACGTGGACACGGTGCGCCGCACGGCGCGCAAGCTCGCCGTGGACGTGCTGATCGGCGTGCAGGGCTCCCGGCTGGTCCTGGTGGTCGGCCGCGCCCGCCTCCCTGGGCGTGAGGAGCCCGCTGACGAGCTGCCCTTCGAGGAGATCGCCGGCCGACTGGAGCCCTCCTTCGGGCCCGGCTTTGTGGTGCTCGGCCCGCCGGTCGCCGCCCTGGTGGATGCCGGTCAGAGTGCCCGAGCGGCACTCGCGGGCTTCGCCGTCGCGCGGGCCTGGCGCGGAGCGCCGCGCCCCGTCGAGGCCGACGACCTGCTTCCCGAGCGAGCCCTCGCCGGAGACGTCCTGGCCAAGCAGACCCTCATCGAGCGGATCTACCGCCCGCTGCAGGCGCACTCCCCCGATCTCGTGACCACGCTGTGGAGCTACCTCGACAACGGCAGGTCCCTCGAGGCCACGGCCCGCGAGCTGTTCGTGCACCCCAACACGGTGCGCTACCGCCTGAAGCGGGTCAGCGAGGTGATCGGCTGGGATGCCACAGGTCCGCGCGAGGCGCTGATCCTGCAGACCGCGCTCATCCTCGGCTCGATCGGTTCGGCCGAACAGGTGCGCCGGCGTCCGCTGGGACGACGCCCCCGCTGACCTCTGTGCGCCACGCACAAACGAAACGCCGATTGTTGTGAGAGATCATCCACCGTCTGGGCGTGATCGTTGGCAGAATGGGTGAGTGATCGTCGTCGCCTGCCCTGGACAGGGCTCTCAGACCCCCGGCTTCCTCTCCCCCTGGCTCGAGCTCGACGGTGTCGCCGAGCAGCTCGCCGCCTTCTCGGATGCCGCGGAGGTCGATCTGATCAAGCACGGCACCGAGTCCGATGCCGACACCATCCGTGACACCCGCATCGCGCAGCCGCTCATCGTCGCCGCATCCATGGTCGCCGGCAAGCAGCTCGCGGAGCGATCCGGACGTCGCCCCGACGGCCTCGCCGGGCACTCGGTCGGCGAACTCGCCGCCGTCGCCGCAGCCGGAGTCATCACCGGCCTCGACGCGATGCGTCTGGTCGGCATCCGCGGCCGCGCGATGGCCGATGCCGCCGCCCGCACGCCCACCGGCATGAGCGCCGTGCTCGGCGGCGAAGCCGACGAGGTGCTCGCCCTGCTCGCCGAGCTCGACCTGACCCCCGCGAACTACAACGTCGCGGGCCAGATCGTCGCCGCGGGTTCTCTGGAGAACCTCGCCAGGCTCGCCGAGAACCCGGTCAAGGGCAGCCGCGTCCGCGCCCTGGAAGTCGCCGGCGCGTTCCACACCTCGTACATGGCCCCCGCCGTCGAGGCGCTGCGCGCAGCCGTCGACGAGGTCACCCCCGAAGACCCGTCCGTGACGCTCTGGTCCAACCGCGACGGCGCCGTCGTGACCGACGGTCGCGACGCGCTGGACCGCATCGTCACCCAGGTGTCGTCGCCCGTGCGCTGGGACCTGTGCATGGAGTCGATGGCCGCGGCCGGCGTGACCGGCCTGATCGAGGTCACCCCCGCGGGCGCTCTCGTCGGCCTGGCCAAGCGCGGCCTGCGCGGTGTGCCGAACGTCGCCGTGAAGACCCCGGAAGACCTCGACGCGGCGGTCGCGCTGCTGAACGGAGAAGCAGCATGAGCCGCACCCTCGCCCAGACGACGGGCCCCGCGTACACCCGCATCTACGCCTATGGCGCAGCCCGCGGCGAGAACGCGGTGCCGAACGACGACCTGATCGGCCCGATCGACTCCAGCGACGAGTGGATCCGCCAGCGCACCGGCATCATCACGCGCACCCGCGCCGTGCCGGAGACCGACGCCATCGACCTCTCCGCCCTCGCCGGCAAGGAGGCCATCGAGAAGTCCGGCATCGACCCGGCCGACATCGACCTGGTCATCGTCGCCACGATCAGCAACCCCAAGCAGTCGCCGTCGGTCTCGGCCATCGTCGCCGACCGGGTCGGCGCGAACCCTGCGGCCGCCTACGACATCAACGCCGCGTGCGCAGGGTATGCCTACGCGATCACCCAGGCCGACGCCCTGATCCGCAGCGGCGCCGCGCACTACGCGCTGGTCATCGGCGCGGAGAAGCTCTCCGACATCGTCGACCCGACCGACCGCAGCATCTCCTTCCTGCTCGGCGACGGCGCCGGCGCCGCGGTCGTCGGCCCGAGCGACACCCCGGCGATCTCGCCGGCGGTCTGGGGCTCCGACGGCAGCAACGCCGAGGCAGTGGGCATGAACCACACGCTCACCGAGTTCCGCGACGGCGCAGCCCCCTGGCCCACGCTCCGCCAGGAGGGCCCGAAGGTGTTCCGCTGGGCCGTCTGGGAGATGGCCAAGGTCGCGCGCGAGGCGCTGGACCGCGCAGG
>JAITUD010000148.1 GCA_031286555.1 Microbacterium sp.
GCGGCGCTCGCGCCGCTCGTGACGGAGTTCCTGACCGCCGTTCGGTGACGGGATCGTGCCGTGACACGATGGTCGGGTGGATCGCATCGCCCTCATCTCCGACGTGCACGGCAACCTCAGCGCGCTCGAGGCGGTGCTCGCCGACATCTGGGCGCGCGGGATCGATCACGTGATCAATCTCGGCGACACGGCGGGCAAGGGGCCGCGCGGCGAGGCGACTGTGCGTCGCTGCCGCGAGGCGTGCGCGGTGAACGTGCGCGGCAACTGGGACGACTTCCTGCCGGACTTCGCCGACGAGGGCGCCTCCGAGGGGATGATCTGGTGGCGCGACGAACTGTCCGCCGAGAGCCGCGCGTGGCTGAAGGAGCTGCCGCTCAGCCACGACCTGCTGATGAGCGGGCGACAGATCCGCCTGTTCCACGCCTCCGCCGAGAGCCCGCATGTGCGCGTGCACTTCCACCACACGCCCGAGCAGTTCGCCGCGATGTTCGAGAACACCGAGATGACCGGTGCAGGCCCGGCGCCGGACATGGTCGGCTACGCCGACATCCACGACGCGTACATCGAGTCGTTCGAGGGCAGGACCCTGTTCAACGTCGGCAGCGTCGGCAATCCGCTGGATGAGCCGACGCCGTCGTACGTCATCCTCGAAGGCGTCCGGGATGCCGAGGGGGCGGCGCCCTTCGGCATCCAGTTCGTGCGCGTGCCCTACGACGTCGAGGCCGAGATCGCGGTTGCCGAGGAACTGCGGATGCCGGAGCGCGACGTCTGGACCGTCGAACTGCGCACGGCGACGTACCGTGGGTATCAGCGATGACGGCCGGGTTCCATCACGTCGAGCTGTGGGTCGCGGATGCCGCGGACTCGGATGCCTGGGCCTGGCTTCTGGAGCGCCTCGGATTCGTGCTGGTGCAGGAATGGCCCGAGGGATCGTCGTGGGCTGCCGGCGGCGCGTATCTCACGCTGACGACGTCGCCGAACCTGACGTCCGCGGAGCACGACCGACGGCGTGCGGGCCTGAATCATCTGGCGTTCCACGGCGGCTCGCGCGATGCGGTCGACGCGTTGATAACGGATGCCGCGCTCCACGGCTGGCGGCCACTGTACGCAGAGCGGTACCCGCATGCCGGCGGTGCGGAACACTACGCCGGATGGCTGGAGAACGCGGCAGGCTTCAAGGTCGAGGTCGTCGCGGGGGACTGAGCGCCGCGAGCGCCCGAGGCATGATTGAACGATGATCACGACCGTGCTGTTCGACCTCGACGGGGTCATCCGCCATTTCGATCCTGAGGTCACGGCGGAGATCGAGCGAAGGCACGGGATCGAGGACGGCCGGATCATGCAGGTCGCCTTCGCCGGCACCGCGGCCGAGCGGCTGACCACCGGACGCCTGAGCCGGTCGGAGTGGATCGCCGGCATCGGCGCATCGCTGGGAGCGCCGGAAGCAGCCGCCGATTGGGGTGCACAGCGTGCTCGTCTCGATGAGGGCGTTCTCGCGCTCGCCGCAGAGCTGCGCGATCTCGGCTACCGCACGGCGATCCTGACCAACGGAACCGACGACGTCCGCGCGGAGATCGAGGTGCTCGGCCTGTCGGGGACCTTCGACCCGATCTTCAACTCGGCCGAGATCGGGCATGCGAAGCCGGATGCGCGAGTGTTCGCGCATGTCGTGAGAGAACTCGGATGCGCTCCGGAGGAGATCTTCTTCATCGACGATTCCGCGATTAACGTCGCCGGAGCGATCGAGTCCGGTCTGCGGGCGCACCACTTCACGGATGCTGCGGGGCTGCAGCACGCACTGATCGCGCACGGAACTGCACTCGCGTAGCCGACTACTGGAGCGGTCTGGGGCAGCACCTCGTCGAGAACACCTCGGCTGTCCAACGCCAGGTACGGTGGCCCCGCTCCCGTGCCACGCGCTCAGCGAGCGGGTCGCAGCAGTGAGTCCCGCCAGACCGACTCATGCGTGCTCACGTACTCGGCCACGGCCCGCCAGTGCGCACCGTGACCCTCGACATACATCGATCCCCACGGCTCATCACCGCGCTCGTGCGCCCGCTCCAGCATCCGGTGCATCGCCCGCGTGCGCCTCGCCATCATGGCGGGCAAAGCCGCGCGCATCCGGTCGTCGGCGTCGTATCCGTCGACGAGCGCCGCCAGGCGGAGCCTCACCTCCTCCGGATCCTGCGCCGGGTCGTTCAGGGCGAACGCCGACGCCGAGTACGCGAGGTCCCACAGACGGGTGCTCGGTCCGGCGCCGTCCCAGTCGATGAACACCCAGCGCTCACCGACGATCAGGTTCCATGGGGTCAGATCCCCATGACAGATCAGCTCCGGCTCGTCCGGTGCGGGAAGCAGCACATCCCAGGCATCCGTCTCTTGGAACGGGAACGAGGACGCGGCGTCGTGGATGCTGCGGATCAACCTGCCGATTCGGTGGAGGTCGTCGGCATCGAGCACCCCCGGCTCCGCCCCTGGCACGAACTCCAGGATCTGCCGCCCCCGATCGTCCCGACCGAGAGGAGCAGGAGCATCGACGCCCCGCGCCCGGACGTGCTCGAGGAAGTCCCGCACGAGTGCCGTCTTCGCCGTCCACGGCTTCCGCACGGTGGCCCCGACACGCACGACGGACGCGGTCGCGTTGCCGCCGGTCAGCGGATGCTCGATGTCCACAGGACACAGCGTAGGCGAGCGATGTCGGTGGTCCGGAGCACCCTGGGCGCATGGACACGAAGATCGCACTGCAGGGCGAAGACATCACCGGTCGCGGGCGCACGGTCAACCCGTTCCTGATCCTCGACGGCGCTGCGGACTTCATCCGCTTCGCGGAGGAGGTGTTCGGGGCGACCGAGAATCGCGAGGCCCGCACCCCGACGCCGAGCGGAGCGCTCATCCATGCCGAGATCGCGCTCGGCGACTCGCTGGTCCTGCTGAGCGATCCGCAACCGGGGTGGCCCTTCAGGCCGGACTGCTGCAGATCTGGGTCGCCGACATCCACGGCATCATCTCCCGCGCCGAGCAGCATGGCGGACGGGTGATCACGCCGCCGACGCCGTTCTACGGTGAGCTCACGCTGGCGCGCCTCGAGGATCCGTGGCAGAACCTGTGGTGGCTGTACCAGCCCACGCCGGGCCAGGCCGATCCACTGCCGGTGTGGGAAGGGGGTTCAGACGTCGTCTTCCGCACCCTGGACGAGCACCTGCGCGTGCCAGGATGAGAGGGATGCCTGAAGAAGCTGAAGCACCCGAGACCCTGATCAACCGCTACGCAGCCTCCGCCGAATGGCATGCCGTCGACGCGTACTTCGCAGACGAGCTCGTGCACGAGGACGACGCCCTCATCGCCGCTCGCGAGTCCGGTGCGGAGACGACCATGCCGAATGCCGAGGTCGCTGCCAACCAGGGCGCTCTGCTCGGCATGCTCGCCCAGCTCGTCGGCGCTCGCCGCGTGCTCGAGTTCGGCACCCTCGCCGGCTACTCCACGATCTGGTTCGCGCGGGCCGTCGGCGCGGAGGGACACGTCACCACGCTCGAACTCGAAGAGCAGAACGCGGATGTCGCACAGCAGAACTTCGCTCGCGCCGGTGTCGCCGACCGCATTGAGACTCTGGTCGGTCCGGCCGGAGACTCCGCCGACCGCCTGATCGCCGAGGGTGCAGAACCCTTCGAC
>JAITUD010000152.1 GCA_031286555.1 Microbacterium sp.
CGCCGTTCGCCTTGGCGATCTCGATCGCCCGGATGCCGGCCGGCGCCAGCAACCCCTCGGCCTCGAGCCGCGCGACGCGGGCCTGGGTGGTGGCGGCCCAGCCGCTGTACGCCCGGCGCGGCGCGAACCACAGCCCGCCGATGCGCTCGTCGAAGCTGCGCACGGGGCCGTCGATCCAGCCGAAGCAGAGCGCCTGCAGGATGGAGTCCTCGTAGCCGATGTGCACCTCGTCGTTGCCGGGCCGAGGGCGCACCAGCCAGGCGCCCTTCGAGGTGCCATGGTTGTCCGAGAGCCAGGCGCGCCAGGTCGCGGCATCGGCCGCCACCACGCGTTCGCCGTCGTCGAGTGCGCCCATCAGGGGTGCTCCCGGAAGAACGCCGCGACGCGGTCGGGCCAGCCCTTGATGGTCGGGATGTCCTCGGCGACCTCGAGCTCGGCGTGCGGCATCAGCTCGGTGAGCCGCTCCGCGGTGGAGAGCGGATGCCCTGGATCGGTCGCCCAGGGCAGGATCAGAGCCGGGGTCTCGATGCGCGCGACGTCCTCCTGCGCCGGAAGGTCGCACAGGCCCGCGCCGCGGAAGACCGAGGGCAGCAGATCCATGTCGATGCTGGGCGGACCGGGGTTCCATCGCTCGGCGAAGATCTCCGGCACGGGGGCGGCGGCGGACGCCGCGACGAAGTCGTCGAGGGTCATGCTCTCGGCGGCCGCGGCGGTCGCCTCGTAGGCGCGCTGCTGCAGCCGCCTGGTCTCCCAAGCGGTCGGCGGGGCGGTGAGGGCGACCGAGCGGAAGCGCTCCGGGCGTTGCACCAGCGCGTGCAGGATCGTCGCGGTTCCCATCGATGAACCGATCGCATGCACGGGCTCGTCGGGCGAGATCGCGTCGGCGAGGGCGAGCAGGTCGGTGGCGAGGTTCTCCCAGCGGTAGTCGTCGGGCTCCTTGCGGCCGGCGGTCTCGCCGTGCCCGCGGGCGTCGTAGGCGACGACGCAGAAGCCCTGCTTCGCGAGATGCTCCCACGGGGTGAGCGCCTGCTCGCGATCGGCGGCGCGGCTCATCGTCAGCCCGTGCGCGACGATGACGAGCGGCCCCTCACCGTGGACATCGAATGCCAGCAGCGCAGAGCCGGCGTTGAAGAAGCGCGTTCCCATGCGCCCAGCCTATTCAGCCGTGAAGGCACCCGTCACGCGCTGAGCCAGATCACGCCGGGCGAGCCCTCGGGCAGGTCGACCGCGCGGCCGTCGCGCTCGACGCCGGCGGGGGTGACGACGAGTTCGGATGCCACGTCGATGCCGAGCGCCTCAAGGGCCCGGAGCAGATCGGGGTCGCGGTCGTCGACGCGCAGCACGCGGCCGGAGTGGCCGGGCACGGCATCCGCCAGCAGGACGAACGGCTCGCGGGTCACATGCCCCGCGGCATCCGGGATCGCGTCGCCGTGCGGGTCGAACCGCGGGCGGCCGAGCCGCTCGTCGATGCCCTCCAGCAGGCGGTCGCTGATGGTGTGCTCGAGCACCTCGGCCTCGTCGTGCACCTCATCCCACGTGTAGCCGAACTCGCGCACCAGCCAGGTCTCGATCAGCCGGTGCCGACGCAGCATCTCGAGGGCGCGGCGCTCACCGGCATCCGTCAGCTTCACGGCCCCGTAGGGGACGTGCGAGACGAGACCGGCGGATGACAGCTTCTTGACCATCTCGGTGACACTGGACGGCGCGATGCCGAGCTTCGCCGCGAGCTGCGACGGCGTGATCGGGGCGTCCTGCCACTCGGTGTGCGAATAGACGGTCTTCAGATAGTCGTCCGCGGCGGGGGAGGCCATGCTCAGCCCTGCCCGGCCAGCCGAACGATCTCGCCGAACGCCACCTGCCCGGCGAAGAAGCAGATCGCGAAGCCGGCCATCGCGCCCAGCAGCGACAGGCGGCCGTCGTAGTCCTCGACGCCCTGCGTGCCGATGCGGCGTGCTCGGAACGCCATGATGAGGGTGATGACGCCCAGCGCCAGCTGCACCCACGGACCGCCGACCGGCAGCAGCTGGGGGAAGAAGAGCAGCAGCACACCGAGCGCGCCGGTTCCGAACGAGATCCAGGTGCACAGTCGCATCGCGCGACGCGCGTCGGTGTCGTCTCGGGCCATCCCACCAGCCTACCGGCGGGTGCTGCGGGTCACGCCCGGAACAGTGCCTCGGCGTCGTCGGTCTCGGCGGGCGCCAGGGTCTCGACCGGCTTCGAGCCCGCGAAAAGCATCGCGATCAGTCCCACCACGACGCCGGCGAGCAGACCGGTCAGCGCCGAGACGAGCACGTTCGCGACCAGCTGGCCCGCGTAGGTGCCCAGGTCGGAGTGCAGCAGGAAGCTCTGCGCGACGCCGCGCACGATGTTGCCGGCGACGAAGGCGAGGATCGTGGTCCACAGACCGCGGCCGAAGGCGCGCCAGCGCCCCGGATGCGGATGCCGCCGCGCCGCTGCGCGCAGCTGCACCCACGCGGTGATCAGCATCACGGCGACTCCGGCCAGGTCGATCAGCCACACCGTCGCGGTCGTCTCGCCGAGGGGCCACAGGCGCAGCGGCGGCCACAGCGCGGGCAGTCCTGCGGCGGGCGGGAACAGCAGTGCGGCGACCCAGGTTGCCGCCCAGCCCGACACGTGCCAGATGCCGGCGAGCACCGACAGCAGGACCAGCGAGAGGAGCACTGTCCACGAGACCCGGTCGAATCGCGGGTGGGACTGAGTGCCGGGCGCCGATGCCATAGGTTGAGGGTAGCTTGTGAGCGGCGAAGGCGCCGGAAGGAGACACAGGATGCGGAATCCGAGTCGGTGGACGCTGGCCGGAGCGCTCGTGCTCCTGATCGCGAGCGGTGCCGTCGCGGCATCCCTCCGCACTGCGCCGGAGGCCTCCACGCGGTTCATCTCCGACGCCGACGGCCGCAGCATCGTGGAGCACGGATTCAACACGGCCTCCAGTGCGAAGAGCACGCCCGACGGGTTCCCGCTGTTCACCGAGGACGATCTCGCGCGCGAGCAGGCGGACATGGGCACGAACTTCGTACGCTTCCTGATCTCGTGGCGGGCGGTCGAGCCCGAGAAGGGCGTCATCGACCAGGGCTACCTCGACGGCGTCGAGGAGCGCGTGCAGTGGTACGCCGACCGCGGGTACAGCGTCATGCTCGACATGCATCAGGACCTGTGGGGCTCGGCGATCACGCCGAGCGGCGACTCGGGCAACGGCGCCCCCGCGTGGGCCACGTTCACCGACGATCTGCCGGTGAGCACCGGAGACATGTGGGAGCTGGTGTATCTCGAGCCGGGCACGATCCGCGCCTTCGACCACTTCTGGAACACCACCGGGGAGCATCCGGAGCTCGCCGAGCACTACGCGGACGCGTGGCGCGCCGTCGCCGAGCGCTTCGCCGACAACGACGCGGTGGTCGCCTATGACCTGATGAACGAGCCCTACGGCGGCACGCTGCAGGGAGTGGCTTTCGAATCGGGGCCGCTGACCGAGCTGTACCAGCGCACCACGGATGCCATCCGCAAGGCCGACAAGGACACCTGGGTGTGCGTCGAGCCGCAGGCGTTCGGTTTCAACTGGGGGCTGCCCAGTGCGCTCGGCGCGATCGACGATCCGCGCGAAGGCGATCCGCGCGTGGCGTTCTGCCCGCACCTGTATCCGCTGCCGATGGACCTCGGCGAAGGCTTCGCCGGCGATTCGAAGGGACTCGTGCAGGGGACCGTCGCGCAGTGGCGGTCGAACGCCCTGCGCACCGCCGAGGTGCTCGGTCAGGGCCGCGGCGCCGTGCCGGTGATCCTCGGCGAGTTCGGACTCGACGCCACCGGCGAGGGCGCCGGCGACTACGTGAAGCTCGTCTACGAGACGGCGGATGCCGCGGGCATGGGGGTCGTGTACTGGTCTCGCGACGACGGCAGCTGGGGTCCGTACGAGACCGACGGCGCTGAGCGCAACCTCGTCTCGTGGCTGAACCGGTCCTACCCGCGCGAAGTCGACGGGCTGGTGTCGTGGAGGTCGTCGGCGGACGGCGTGACGTTCTCGGTCGAGGACGGCGGGACGGCGGCGGTCTACCTGCCGCCGGCGACGTTCACGTCGGAGCCGACGGTACAGGGCGCCGACGTGCGGGCATGGGATCCCGCATCCGGACTGCTCACGCTCGACGTGACGGGCGACGCGACGGTGACCGTCGAACGCTGAGCCGGCTCACGCGCCGGTCGCGAGCAGCACCAGCAGGGTCGCGTTGAGTGCGATCAGCAGCACCGCGCACACGACGCCGAGCGCGGTGGTCGCGCGGCGGTTCGCGTACTCGCCGAGGATGCTGCGCTTCGCGGTGAGCGCGACCAGCGGGATGAGAGCGAACGGGATGCCGAACGAGAGCGCCACCTGGCTGAGCACCAGGGCGAGGGTCGGATCGACGCCCAGGCCGAGGAGCAGCAGGGCCGGGATCAGCGTGATCAGGCGGCGGGCCAGCAGCGGCAGGCGCACCCGCAGCAGCCCGTGCATGATCTCGGCGCCGGCGTAGGCGCCGACCGAGGTCGATGCGAGACCGGAGGCCAGCAGGCCGACCGCGAACAGCGTCGCGATGACCGGGCCCAGGCTCTCGGCGAGTGCCGCGTACGCGCCCTCGAGCGAGTCGGTTCCGGCGACGCCGGCGAGGGTGGCTGCGGCGAGCAGCAGGATCGCGAGGTTGACGGTGCCGGCTATGACCATCGCGATGCTCACGTCCCAGCGCGTCGCGGTGAGCAGGCGAGGGATGCCGGGTCCGGTCTCTGAGCCTGTCGAAGGGCGCCCGAACCTGTCCCGCGCGAGCGCGGAGTGCGCGTAGATCGCGTGCGGCATGATCGTCGCACCGAGGATGGATGCCGCGAGCAGCACCGATCCGGCATCCGTGAATCGCGGGACGAGACCGGACAGCACGCCGCTGGGCGAGGG
>JAITUD010000416.1 GCA_031286555.1 Microbacterium sp.
AGCAAGGCGATCAACATCAACGAGCAGTTCCAGCTCAGCCGCGAACTGTGGTCGTCGTGGGTCAAGCGCGGCATCCTCGACGGGCCGAAGACCTTCATCAACTCCACCCCGCACATGACGTTCGTGCGCGGCGAGAACGACGTGCAGTACCTGCGCGAGCGCTACGCCCTGCTCAAGGACGAGCCGCTGTTCGCCGGCATGGAGTACAGCGAGGACTCCCGCGTCATCAACCAGTGGGCTCCGCTGCTCATGCAGCAGCGCCGCAAGGGGGAGCCGTTCGCGGCGACCCGCAGCGTCGCGGGCACTGACGTCGACTTCGGCGCGCTCACCCGCCAGCTCTTCGATCACCTCCGTGAGAGCGGTGTCGACGTGCGCACCAACACCGAGGTGCGCAAGCTGAAGCGCGACAAGGACGGCTCCTGGCGCATCAAGTACCGCCGCACGCTCGGCCGCACGCCCGGTGACATCAAGGCCCGCTTCGTGTTCGTCGGCGCCGGCGGCTGGGCACTCAAGCTGCTGCAGGGCTCGGGCATCCCCGAGATCCGCGGCTACGGATGCTTCCCGATCGGCGGTCAGTGGCTGAAGACCTCCGACCCGAAGATCGTCGCCCAGCACAAGGCCAAGGTCTACTCGCAGGCTCCGGTCGGCGCCCCGCCGATGTCGGTGCCGCACCTGGACACCCGCGTCGTCGACGGCGAGAGCAGTCTGCTGTTCGGCCCGTTCGCGACGTTCAGCCCGAAGTTCCTCAAGAACGGCGGCATGCTCGACATCGTCACCCAGGTGCGTCCGCACAACCTGGGCAGCATGCTCAAGGTGGCGTTCACGAACTTCGACCTGATCACCTATCTGGTCAGCGAGCTGCTGAAGACCCCGAAGAAGAAGGTGGCGACGCTGCGGCAGTTCATGCCGACCGCCGCCGACGGCGACTGGGAGCTGCTGCAGGCCGGTCAGCGCGCGCAGGTCATGCGCGACGGCAAGCTGCAGTTCGGCACCGAGATCGTCGCCGCGGACGACGGCTCGATCGCCGGGCTCCTCGGCGCGTCGCCGGGCGCCTCCACGGCCCCGCCGATCATGCTGCAACTGCTCAAGCGCTGCTTCCCTGAGCAGTACGCCGGGTGGGAGCCGCAGCTGCGCGAGCTGGTGCCCACGCTGGGCACCAAGCTGAATGAGGATCGCGAGACCGCCGACATGGCGATGGGCGCGACCGCGGCGGCACTCGACCTCACGGCCTGACCCACGACCGTGGCGAAGCTCTACTTCCGCTACGGCGCGATGAACTCGGGCAAGTCGACGGCCCTGCTGCAGGCGGCGTACAACTACGAGGAGCGCGGCCAGCACGTGCTGCTCGCGAAGCCGGCGATCGACACCAAGGGCGCCGCACAGATCGAGAGCAGGCTCGGCGTCACCCGTGAGGTCGACTTCCTGATCGGCGCGGATGACGACGCGCGTGCGATGTTCGCATGCGAGCGCGATCGGATCCGCGAGCAGGATGCCGCGACGCTGCTGCCGCAGCAGGTCGACGTGGCCTGTCTGCTGATCGACGAGGCGCAGTTCCTCACGCCAGCGCAGATCGACGACCTGTTCCGGATCGCGGTGCTGGACGGCATCCCGGTGATGGCCTACGGCATCCGCAACGACTTCCTCACTCATGCGTTTCCGGGCTCGGCCCGGCTGCTCGCGATCGCGCACTCCCTGGAGGAGCTGAAGACGATCTGCCGCTGCGGACGCAAGGCCGTGTTCAACGGTCGTCTCGTCGACGGACGCTTCGTGTTCGACGGCGACCAGGTCGCGATCGACGGCGCCGCCGTGACCTACGAGTCGCTGTGCGGCAACTGCTACCTCGACGAGTCCGGGGGAGTGCTCGGCTAGCGCACGTCGGTGTGGCTGGGCCGGGCGCAGGGATGCTCCCGCCGCTCGCAGAGCGGGTCCCTCCCGCTTCGCGGGTCCCTCCCGATGCTCGCTTCGGGAGCATCTCTGCGCCCTTCTCGGGGTGGCGGCGTGCTCGCCGATGTTGTGGGTGCAGGGGTTGCGTGGTCTGACCACAGGGGATAACCTGTGGTCAGACCACAGGAGGACGGATGACGGAGCCCGCTGCCGCGCGCGAGTCGCAGCGCGCCTGGCGCACGGTGCTCGAGCGCATCGAGCGCGACCTCGTCGAGGGTCGCCTCGGTCCCGGTGACCGCCTGCCCTCCGAGCGCGATCTCTCCGCCGACCTCGGCGTCGGGCGCTCCAGCGTGCGAGAGGCGCTGCGCGTGCTCGAAGTGATGGGACTCATCCGCACGTCCACGGGCTCCGGCCCGCAGGCCGGCGCGATCGTCATCGCCACTCCCGCGGGAGGACTGCAGCAGCTGCTTCGGCTGCAGGTCGCCGCCCAGGGCTTCCCGATCGCCGACGTCGTCCAGACCCGCCTCGTGCTCGAGGGCGCCGTGGCGGCATCCCTCGCCGCATCCGAGGGCCGCGACACGGCCGACGCGCACGCGCTGCTGGATGCCATGGACGATGCGAGCCTGCCCGCACCGGAGTTCCTCGCGCTCGACGCGCAGCTGCACCTGGCTCTCGCCGAGGCATCCGGCAACTCGGTCATCGCGGCGATGATGGCGGGCCTGCGCACCGCCATCGAGTCCTACGTGCTGGAGGGATCCGCGCGCATCGACGACTGGGACGGCATGGCTCAGCGCCTGCGCGGCGAGCACCGCGCCCTGGTCGCCGCGATCGACCGTGGCGACGCCGACAGCGCCCGCGGCCTCGTGCACGACCACATCATCGGCTACTACATCGCAGCGGGGCTCGTCCCCGACACCGCCCTCTGAAGGAGAACATCATGGTCCAGCGTCAGCTGCCCAAGCCTGCGGAGCTCTTCGAGCTGATGCAGTTCAAGAAGCCCGAGCTCGATGCCCGCAAGCGCCGCCTCGACGCCGCGCTCACGATCTACGACCTGCGCACGATCGCGAAGCGCCGCACCCCGAAGGCGGCTTTCGACTACACCGACGGCGCCGCCGAGGGCGAGCTCTCGCTGGCCAGGGCGCGGCAGGCCTTCGAGGACGTGGAGTTCCATCCCGGCATCCTCAAGCCGGCGCCCACGGTCGACACGAGCGTCGAGATCCTGGGCGGCCCCAGCGCCCTGCCGTTCGGCATCGCACCGACCGGCTTCACCCGCCTGATGCAGACCGAGGGTGAGACTGCCGGTGCGGGCGCCGCCGCGGCCGCCGGCATCCCGTTCACCCTCTCGACGCTCGGCACGACCTCGATCGAGGGCGTGAAGGCCGCGAACCCGAACGGCCGCAACTGGTTCCAGCTCTACGTCATGCGCGACCGCGAGATCTCCTACGAGCTCACCCGCCGCGCCGCCGCGGCCGGCTTCGACACTCTGCACTTCACCGTCGACACCCCCGTCGCCGGCGCGCGTCTGCGCGACAAGCGCAACGGCTTCAGCATCCCGCCGCAGCTGACGCTCGGCACCGTGATCAACGCGATCCCGCGGCCGTGGTGGTGGATCGACTTCCTCACCACTCCGAAGCTCGAGTTCGCATCGCTCTCGACGACGGGCGGCACCGTCGGCGAGCTGCTGGATGCCGCGATGGACCCGACGATCAGCTACGCCGACCTCGACGTCATCCGCGACCTGTGGCCCGGCAAGATCGTGGTCAAGGGCGTGCAGAACATCGAGGACTCCATGCGCCTGAAGGATGCCGGAGTCGACGG
>JAITUD010000187.1 GCA_031286555.1 Microbacterium sp.
GAGGCCTTCCACGGCCTCGCGGGTCACATGATCAACCTCTGATCGACAGACGCGAAGAGGGCCGAGCGGATCTCCGCTCGGCCCTCTTCGTCTGTGTGCGCCCGGTTCAGCGCCCCAGAGCGCGGGCGAGCTTCGACCCGGACGACGCCTCGCGGGCGCCGGCGGCGAAGATCGCCTTCTCGGCGGCGGCGAAGAAGGCCTGACGGCCCGCCTCGTCGGCGGGGGCGGCAGGACCCAGCTCGAGCTCCCACTCGCGCCACTCGCGACGGGAGCCGTCGCGCAGGTCGGTCGCGCGCACGTGGTCGTCCACGAACTCGGCGAGCACGCCGCCGGCCCCGATCAGGTGGATGGCGGTGCGGGAGTTCTCGATCCGGGCGATCGGCTGAAGAGCGGATACCGGCACCGGCAAGATCGCGTCGGCGACGGCATCCGGGACGACGCCCTCCTCGCCCAGCGGCCAGCCGAGCTCGACCCGGCCGTCGCCGGTGCGCGGGCCCTTCAGATGCCACCCGGCATCCGGACCGCCGGTGCGGCGGCGCAGCGCGTGACCCGAGGCTGCGAGAGAGAACTCCGCGGTGTCGAGGTACTGCGCATCTAGCTCGCGCAGCTCACCCGGCGATGCCGAGAGCACGCCCTCGACCGATGTCCAGTCCGGGAGAGGGGTGTCCGCATCGACGTCGTACTTGCGCTCGACCTCGACGGAGCGGGACGGCTCGGAATCAGACATCGGCGGGATTGATGTCCTCGAGGGACTCGTCGTACCAGAAGTCGATCTCGGTCGGTCCGTCGGCCGTGCCGGTGTTCTGCGGCTCGCCACGACGGTTGTAGACGATCTGCGTCTCGCTGTAGGGGACGATCAGCTTGTCGTCCACATCGGCGTCGATGGGGATGATCTGCCCGTCCAGCGGGCCACCGTGAAGTCGCGCGAGTGCCATGAGCACACCATAGTCCCTGGGGCCGTCATCCGATCACGATGCCGAGCACCGCGCCGACGATCATCCACGGTCCGAACGCGATGCGGGTGCGGCGGTCGGCCCTGCGCAGCGCCATGAGCACGAGCGCGTACAGCGCGCCGAGCACGAAGGCGGATGCCGCGCCGATCGCGAGCGCCTGCCACCCGTGCCATCCCAGCACGAGCCCGATCACGGCGGCGAGCTTCACGTCGCCACCGCCGATCCCCTGTCTGCTGACCATCCGCATCACCGCGTAGAAGCCGGCCAGCAGCAGCATACCGAGCAGCGATCCCACCAGGTGCGCGGTGTCGCCGGTGATCAGCGCCTCCACGCCGACGAGAACCAGCAGGCCCCCGAGCGTCGGCAGCACGATGCGGTTCGGCAGCCGGTGCGTGCGGGCGTCGATGATGAGCAGCCACGCCCCGATCCCGACCAGCGCGATGTGCACGAGGACGGCGATGAGATCGTGGAGTGTCACCCTCGCAGGTTAGGCGAGATGCGCGACGGGCGAGGACGCCCTGTGGACAACAGGTTCAGAGGTCGAGGATCTCGAGGTCGACGACCACCGTGCCGCCCTCCTCGATCCCCTCCGCGGTGCGCACCTGCCTCTTCAGCGGCAGCACGTACCCACCCCTCCCCGGGAAGATCGATGTGGTCCACTCCGTGCCGCCGATCCGCGCGCGCACCCGCAGCGATCCGAATCCGCGCGGCGGCGAGGGCAGCTCCTGGATCTCCCGGGAGAGCTCCTCGGGCATGACCGCGAAGAACCACGCCTCAGTCCTGGCATCCCATCGGATGACGTCGCTCTCGTACTCGATCCGCATGCCCTCAGAGTAGTTCAGGACCTTCGAAGCGCGATGTCCGATGTCCGAATTACGATCCGAGATGAACTTGTTCTTTTCGAATATCTCTTCGAGGATGGATGTATGGGGATCAGTACTCTGCGGGCGCTCTCCCCCGCCGACGAGCGGGCGGGCGAGGTCCTGCGCCTGCGTCGCGAGATCGGGCGGATGCAGCGGGTCCGCAGCGACGAGAAGGTGCTCCCTGTGCCGCCCGCGCTGGAGCAGATCCTGCCCTCGGGCGGTCTCGCCGCCGGCACCGTCTACTCGGTCTCGCCGTCGCTGAGCCTGATCTTCGCGCTGCTCAGCGCATCCTCGCAGCGCGGATCGTGGTGCGCGGCGGTCGGTCTGCCCGACCTCGGTGTCGAGGCGGCGGCCGCGGCGGGGATCGATCTCGAGCGTCTGGTGCTGGTTCCCGATCCCGGTCCGCGCTGGCTTGCCGTCGTCTCGGCGCTGGCCGAGATCATCCCGCTCATCGCCGTGCATCCGGCGTCCGCACCGCAGGACGCGGAGTCGGCGCGCCTCGCCGCGCGGCTGCGCGACCGCGGCTGCACGGTGCTCGCGACCTCGCCGTGGTCTCAGAGCGAGGGGCTGATCAGCATCCACGACCCGCAGTGGGAGGGGCTGGGCGAGGGATGGGGTCTCCTCGAGGACCGCACGGTGACGGTGACCGCGCAGACCCGCACCCGCCCGCGACCGCAGAGCGTGCGAGTGCGGCTGCCTGGACGGCTCGGCGTCGTGGAGCAGATCGAGCAGACCGCACCGGCACCGATCCCCATCGACACGAGATGGGCGGCGGCAGGATGATCCCCGCGAGCAGGATGCACGTGCTGCGCTTCCCGGACTGGCCGCTGCGGGCGGTGCTGGGCGATCCACCGCCGCATCCGCCGGTCGCCCTGGTGCGGCAGAACGCCGTCGTCGCGTGCACGGCCTCGGCCCGTGCACTCGGTGTGCGCGTCGGCCAGCGTCGGCGGCTCGCGCAGGGACGCGCGCCGTCGTTGCGGATGCTGCCGCACGATCCCGCCCAGGACGAGCGGGCCTTCGTGCCGGTGCTGCGCCTGATCGAGCAGCATGCGCCAGGGGTGCTGCTGCTGCGGCCGGGGATGGCAGCGCTGCGCTCCCGGGGCGTGTCCCGGTTCCACGGCGGCGAGGCGGAGGCCGCGGACGCCCTGCTCGCGATGCTCGCAGCGGAGGGGTACCCCGAGGCGATGATCGGCGTCGCCGACGGCGCCTTCACCGCCGAGCTGGCGGCGCTGCGCGCCGAGGGTGAGCCCACTCGTCGGGCGATCGTGCCTGCGGGAGGATCGCGCGCCTTCCTCGCCCCCGTCCCCGTGCGCGCGCTCGGAGACGAGGAGCTGGCGAGTCTGCTGGCGCGCCTCGGCGTGCACACGCTGGGTGAGTTCGCCGCGCTGGGCGAGGGCTCCGTGCGCGACCGGTTCGGCGAGCACGGAGCCCGGCTGCACGCCCTCGCGCAAGGGGCGGACTCGCGCCCGGTCGATGCCAGACCGCCCGACCCCGAGCTCGCCGGGGAGATCTCCTTCGACACGCCGCTCGGGCAGGCCGATCAGATCGCGTTCGCCGTGCGGCAGACGGCGGATGCCGTGATGCTGGGACTCGCCGACGCCTCCGTGGTGTGCACCGAGGTGCGCATCGATCTCACCGACGACGACGGCAGGGTGAACTCCCGCACCTGGCTGCATCCGACCTGTTTCGAGGCCGCCGATCTCGTCGACCGGGTGCGCTGGCAGCTCGAGGCGCTCGCGGGAGAATCCCGCGGCGACGACCACGACGCCGCGCACGCGTTCCGCGGAATCGTCGGCGTGCGCATCGAACCGGTGGCGGTCGACGACGCCGCGCATCATCAGCCCGCGCTGTTCGGCCAGGCGAGCGACGAGCGGCTGCATCACGCGCTCTCCCGGGTGCAGACGATCGTGGGGCACAACGGCGTCGTCACCGCCGCTGTGGCCGGTGGCCGCTGGCTGTCCGATCGGCAGGTGCTCACCCCCTGGGGCGAGCGCCCCGTGGCGCCGCGTGATCCCACCCGCCCCTGGCCGGGGAGCCTGCCGGGGCCGCATCCTGCCGAGGTGTTCGATCCGCCGCG
>JAITUD010000213.1 GCA_031286555.1 Microbacterium sp.
CGGATGTTGCGTGAGCGTATGCGTTCCCGGTGGACGGCGGCGCTAGGCTCGGACCGGACGAGGAGGCCGGGTATGTCCGGGCACGCGAGCGAGGTCACACCGGAGAGCATCCTCACCGGAGTGCAGGCGCAGTTGCAGCGAGCCGGACAGTTCGTCGACACCATCGATCCTGTCGCCGCGCTGAAGACCTACGACCGGGTCATCAGCCTGCTCAGGCCTCGACTCGCATCCCTGCGCGTCGCCGCCGGCCTGCCGCCGGATCCTCCTGCCTGGGCCAGCTGGCGCACGAGAGAGGATCACCGCTACCGCAACCTTCCGGCGCCTTCGGATCGCGTCTTCACCTATTGGGACAAGCCGATCCACACCGCGCCGCCTCTGGTGCAGGCGTGCATCGCGCAGCTGCGCACCCTCTATCCCGCACTGCGGGTTCTCGACGGGGCCTCGGTCAGGGAGCTGATCACCGTTCCGGGGCGCGTCGAGCAGCTGCTGGAGAAGGAGCGCCCTGCGCATTTCTCCGACTACATCCGCACCAGGCTGCTGGAGGTGCACGGCGGAATCTGGGTCGATGCGACCGGCTGGGTCGGTCGCAGCCTCGACGAGGAGCTCGAGCGCAAGTACCTTCGGAGCGGCACGGTCTTCCCACGCTGGACGAGACGGGCCATCGCGAACTGGTTCATCGCCTCGCATCCCGGTTCACCGCTGATCGCGATGCAGCGCATGGCGCTGGAGGCGTGGTGGGAGGAGAACGACGACCTGCCGGAGTACTTCCTCTACCACCGCGTGTTCGAAGTGCTCCAGGCGCTCGTCCCCGAACTGCGCGGGCAGTGGAATGCCACGCCGTCGCTGTCCGCCGCCGACGCCCACCTGCTGCAGTTGGAGATGATGCAGCCCTGGCGGCCGCAGACACTGGACACGATCGTGAGGATCGCCCCACTGCAGAAGCTGAGCTACAAGTACGACACGGTTCCGGAGGGGTCCGTCCTGGAGCACCTCACGCGGGGTTATCTGAGCTGAGCATCGGTGCGCGTGGGCCCTGACCGTCCCACCACCGTTCCGTTGATCACCAGGGTGATGAGCGTGGCCAGGGCTACGACGAGCACCCCTGCACCGCCCCACGAACCGCTGAACGTCATTGCCGGGGAGTCCCCGCCCTCAGCGAACCCATGGAAAGTCGCGACCCACGGGATCACGATGGTGGCCCCGCTTCCGAAGGCCGCCGCAGCGAAGAGCATCCCTCCGATGAGGACGAGTCCCGTCGAAATCAGGAGTGACAGCAGAGCAACGAGAGCAGCTCCCGACTTCGTCGAGATCGAGCTGTTCATTGGTCTCCTCCCGCTTGCAGTCGAACTCCCTTCGACCCGATCCCAGGGTAGGGGCACCACCATACGGTTCACGCGTGCGCCGTGGACCGCCTGCCCAGTCCAGGCACCGTCCGGCGCAGGGAAGCCAGTGTCACGATCAGCACAAGGACCATCCCGGTGGCCGCGACGGCGAGATAGAGCCACGGGGTGAAGGCGGCCGTCAGGCTGCCGGTCTTGACCCAGACATAGGGAAGTGTGCTGACTATCGCTCCGGCGCTGCCGGCGACGATGCTCACGACCGCGGCCGCCACGGTCTCTGACAGCAGCATCGTCCCGGTCTGCCTGGGTGTCGCCCCGACGAGGCGCATCACGACGAACTCCGGCCGACGGCGCAGGATGGCCGCGATGAGATTGTTGACGAGAGCGACTGCCATGAACGTGGCCAGAAGTCCGACGACCAGGTAGTTGATCGATGCGATCAGCTCGCCGTCAGCCGCCCTGGCCTCAGTTGAGTCTTCGATGCCCTGCATGCCCAGTGTTCCGGCCGCGATACCGACGAAGAGCGTGAGGAATGTGATCAAGGGGCGGACGCGCTGGGGCGTCGCGTGAAGGTTGCGAGCGGCGAGCCAGGCAGGTGCGGTTCTCACGCCGGTTGCTCCGCGGAGGATCGATGTCGTGACGACGGTCAACTCCGGGGCCAGAAGGCACACTCCGACGGCGAGCAGAACGCACCCGGGGCCGGTCATCGCCGTGGTCAGAACATCGTCCGCGGTGAATGCCAGAGTGGAGAGCGACGATGCCAGGCCCGCGACGATGATCACACCTGCGGTGATGAGCCTTCCCAACCGCTTGGCGCGCATCACGTTCCTCGGCCGTGGCTCGTCGCCGAGAACGCTGCCGCTCGCGGGACGACGGCTGCTCAGAAACCCCGCGACAAGGGTCGCCACCAGGACGAGCGCAACGCCCGCGATCGGGAGCAGAAATCCCGGGGAGTACAGCGTGTCCGCACTGATGGCACCCCCACCGCGCATCGTGGCGTACAGGATCGCCGCCAGGGCGTATCCGAGACCCAGACCCGGAATCGCCGCCGCGAGGGACACCATCGTCGCCTCGGCGACGATGAGCCCGCGAATCTGTCGGGGCTCGGCTCCGATGAGCCTGATGCCGGTGAACTCCTGGGCGCGCCCTTGCAGGGTGACACTCACCGTCGACGCCATGGCGAACACGACGATGGCGACGATCCATCCGCCGACGATCAAGGGGAAGGTGGTGAGGAACTCAGAAGGCACAGTCGCCGACAGGCCCGTGTTGAACAGCGCCATCATCGCGCTGACGAGGGCCACGCCGGTGATCGCGACGACGCCGGTCGCGATCGATGTGGAGCGATTGCGGATGACGGACCGAGCGGCCAGAGAAAGCATCAGCGCGCCCCTCTTTGATCTGCCGAGAACTCGGCCGACTCGACCAGGTCCGCCATGCGCGCGGCGACGGCCCTCGCGTCCGGGGCTTCGAGTTGAGACACCACGCGCCCGTCCGCCAGGAAGAGCGCCCGGTTGCTGAACGCGGCTGCGACAGGGTCGTGGGTCACCATGACCATCGCCTGGCCTTGGTCCGACAGCCCACGCAACAGCGTCAGCACAGCGTGCGCACTGCGGATGTCGAGGGCTCCGGTCGGTTCGTCGGCAAACACGATCTGCGGCCTGGTGACAAGGGCGCGCGCGATGGCGGCACGCTGCTGCTGTCCGCCGGAGAGCTGATCCGGTCGGTGCATCGCGCGGTTCACGAGCCCGACCCGGTCAAGCAGGGCAAGCGTCGCCTCACGATCGGGCTTCTTGCCATCCAGACGCAAGGGCAGTTCCACGTTTTCGATCACAGAGAGCGCTGGGAGCAGATTGAACGACTGGAAGACGAAGCCGAGCTCTCGACGTCGCACCCGCGCGAGCTCCGCCTCGCCGAGATCCTCCAAGGGGCTGCCTGCGAGTTCCACACTGCCGCCGGTCGGGCGCTGGAGTCCAGCCGCGCAATTCAACAGTGTCGTCTTACCCGAGCCGGACGGGCCCATGATCGCGACGAACTCGGAGCGCGCGACGTTCAGCTCGACTCCGCGCAGAGCGTGCACGATGCCGCTCTCGCCGTCATATTCGTGCCGTAAGTCATGGACCTTCAAAGCCGGGGACTCGGCGGGCTGGGGTCGCATGGTCGCCTCCTCATAGATAAACGTTCGTTTAAAACAAATGTATACCGTAGGATGAGAGCATGGGCAACCGAGAGAAGCTTCTGAGAGCCGCGCGCGAGTGCCTGCTGTCACTCGGCTATGAGCGCACCACCGTGCGTCATCTGGTTGCTGCTTCTGGGGCGAACCAGGCCTCGATCAGCTACCACTTCGGCTCCCAGGAACAGCTCCTCTCCACGGTGCTGCGCGATCTGAACCGGGAGTGGGCCGATGTGCTGTTCTCCGCACTCGGACCGGATCCAGCCGAGGGTCAGCTGTCCGACCCACTCGACCACGAGGAGCTCTGGAAGCGCGTGATCGATTCGATCCAGGCGAACCCTTCGCTCTGGTTCGTGAACTTCGAGTCGCTCTCGTCTGCGCGCATGGACGACGACATCCGATCCACGATTCTCGAGGGCCAGCGCTTGGCGCGACGCGGCCTCGCCGCCGCGTTCGAGGGCGCCCCGTCAGCGAGCCCTGAGGATGACTCCGCAGATCTCGTCGGCTCGTATTACTACTCCCTGCTGGTCGGCATCGCGGCCCAGGCGATCATCGACCCCGCAGGC
>JAITUD010000258.1 GCA_031286555.1 Microbacterium sp.
TCGGCGGTCTGATCATCGCCGATCTGCTCACCGCCGCCGAGCAGGCACTCGTCGAGAACCTCGGCGTCCCGGTGGTGCTGATCAACCAGTACCAGGGCGCGGTCGGCGTGCCCGCCCTCGGCGCGGACTTCCGCGACGGGGCACGAAAGGCAGTCGAGCACCTCATCGGGCACGGCTACCGCAGCATCGCGTTCATCGGCAGCGCGAGCATCTTCGACGACCGTGAGCGCGGCTGGGGAGACGCGCTCACGGCGGCCGGTCTTCCGCTGGGGGCCCGGATCCACGCGCCGTTCTCATATGAGGGCGGATATCAGGCGGGGATCGCGCTGGCGGATGCCGCGGAACGGCCACGCGCCGCTTTCGCGGCATCCGACCAGGTCGCTGTGGGTCTCATGGCCGCACTGCACTCACGCGGACTGCGCGTGCCGGAGGACGTCGCTGTCGCCAGCTTCGACGGCACCGCCGAGGCGGAGTACACCTGGCCGCCGCTGACCACGGCCGCGCAGCCGATGGCCGAGATGGCCCAGGAGGCGATCCGACTGCTGCAGGCCGGAACCGCAGAGCCCGGCTACCGGGCGTTCCCGACCACGCTGGTCGTGCGCCGCTCCTGCGGCTGCGAGTAGACCGCCCCTGGGTGCCCCTGCCTCGGCTCCTGAGCGAGCGAAGCGAGACGAAGTGAGACGAAGGACGCCGCTCAGCGCGCGGACTGCACCTCGGCCGCGCCGCGGCCCCAGCGGAACGGCGACACCGTGCGGTCGCCGGGGATCCAGAAGCGCCACGGGTAGGCATCCGTGCCGGCGAGACCCGCGACGCCGACCCGGGGCCCCGCCGCGATCTCGGCGATCGGCTCGCCGAGCAGCAGTGCGGCGGTCGCGCCGTGCTGCGGGATGCCGGTGATCGCATCGATCCCGTCGTGCAGTGCGTGCCTCAGGCCGATAGCCTGCCCCAGCCGGCCCGGCCCGCGTGCCAGGTCGCGTCCGGTGCGACCGGAGCGTGCGGATGCGGCATCCGCGCCCTCGACGATCTCACCGGCGCGCAGCAGCACACCGCCGGCCTCGCCCTCGGGGCCGCACACCACGTTGACGCAGGAGTGGATGCCGTGGCTGAGGTACACGTAGAGATGACCCGGCTCACCCCACATGGTGGCGTTGCGGGCGGTCGGTCCCATGCGGGCGTGCGAGCCCGGGTCCGGGACCGGGCCGGTGCCCTTGCCGTGGTAGGCCTCGACCTCGGTGATGCGCAGACGCACCTCGACACCGTCGACGACGGTGGTCAGCTCGGCGCCGAGCAGCCCTGGCGCGACGTCGGCCGGAAGTCCGGCGAGGTCGGCACGAGTCGCCGGGCGCAACCGGGTCACGGCTGGGGTGCGCTCCTGCACCAGGACACGTCGAAGCCGGACAGCGTCACCAGCTGCTTGCCCGTGCGCAGGTCGAGCAGGGTCGTGTGCAGGGTCTTCGGCAGCGACAGCAGCATCTCGTCGTAGAGGTTGTCGGCGATGTCGGGGGCGACGGTGACGGCAGCGTACTGACCGCTCGGCGATGCGCACATCTGCATGATCGAGGCGTCGGCACCGACCTCGAAGATCGGCTTCGCGGCGCCGTCGGGGTCGACTCGGATGACGGCCTGCCCGGTCGGCACCCCGGTGTCGTCGGCCTGCACGACGTGCTGCAGGGTGCCCCCGGGGAACGGCACGATCTCGGACGGCGTGCCGTAGTCGGGGTCCGTCGCCGGCAGCGGCTGCTCCGCGCCGTCCTTCAGCGAGAGTTCGACGAACGCGCCCTCGGTGCGCTCGATGATCGCCGTGTCGCGGGTGGTGCCGAGCAGCTCGGCCACGAGGCCGAGGTCCTGCGACGGGGAGTCGCCCGCGCGATCTTCGAGGGTCAGCGCGTTGCTGAAGTCGACGAACAGCGCCTTCGAGGAGTCCGGCACGAACTCCCAGTCCGAGACGCCGACGTCCTTGCCGCCGACCTGCACGATCGATGGCCCGCTCGAGCCGTCGAGCGGCTGGGTCACGAGCACGCTGGCCCGCCCGCTGGTCTCGGTGAGGTCGGCGTCGGAGTAGGTGTAGCCGACCAGCCCGCCGCGATCGGAGACCTGCAGGCTGGAGATGTAGCCGTCGCCGGGGATCTTGAGGTCGCGCTGATTGTCGCCCTTGCGGTCCATGACGATCAGGCGGGAGCCGCCCTTCTCCTCGACCACGACCACGAGGTTGTCGGGGGTGGCACGGAAGTCGACGATCTTCGGGCTGGTGAAGACCGGCACGCCGTTCTCGCCCGACAGGTCGGAGGTGAAGATCTTGTCGTCCTTCTTCGCGCTCCGCTGCAGGATGAAGATCTGCGACTTGGGTGTGGTGAAGGTCGTGGTCAGATCGCCGGTCGGACCGCCTCCCTTGGCCGCGGCGTCCTTGACCGTCACCGTGTACTGCGTCTTGTCGTCGAGCGCGTCGGTGAATCGGATGCCGAGGCCGCTGCCGTCCGTCTTCACGCTGAAGGGCACGGCGGGCTCGACCGTCACCTGCGAGGCATCGATCGTGCCGAGGTCGTGATTCGTGTCGAAGGTGAGGGTCGTGCCGGGGGCCTGGATCGCGCGGGACGGATCGAAGTCGACGCCCAGCACGCGCAGCGACTGCGAGAACACGAACGCGAACACGCCGCCGGCGATCAGCAGCAGCGCGGCGACCACGGCCAGCACGATGTAGAGCCGGCGGCGACGCTTGTACGCCGACCCGTCGGACTCCGGCTCCGCGGACGGCTCCCAGGGCACCGGGTCGAGGCGCGAGACGGGGGATGTGGGCGTGGGGACGGGCGGCACGGCGTGCGACTCGGACCCCGACGACCTGCGCGGACCGGGCGTCGTGGAGCGACGCGGACCGGAAGCAGTCTCAGCGGCGGCCTCCTCGGCTGCAGCCGCGGCAGCAGCGGCTGCGGCGAAGACGGCGGCTCGTTGCGGGTCGACCTCTGACGCGGCGTCCGGCTCCTGATCCATCAGCTCGGGACGGATGGGCTCACCGCCCGCGCCACGGCGGCGCATGATCGCAGGGATGCGGGGCTCTCGCTCGGGCTCGGGCTGAGCGGGCTCCGGCGCGACGGGCTCGCCGTCTTCGGGCTCGGGCCCCATGACCTCGGGACGGATGGGCTCCCGGCTCGCGCGCTCGGATGCGCTCAGAGCGGAGAGGCCGGATCGGGGCGCCGCGGCGCCGGGATCGGGGGTGCCTGCGCCGGGCGCAGGCGCCGTCTCGCCGGCCGAGGGGCCTCCGGTTGCCGGGACACCTGTTGCAGGGGCTCCAGTGGCGGGAACTCCCGCCGCGGGCGCACCGGGCGCGGGGGCTGGCGTCGAAGGCACCGACTGCTCACCGGGAGCCGCCGCAGGCGCACCGGCATCCGCGCCTGATCGCTTCCACCGCGCGCGGACCTCATCCCGTCGAGCAGCACGGCGCCGCGGCCCAGGCATCGCACACCGGCGCGGCTTAGACTCGGAGCATG
>JAITUD010000133.1 GCA_031286555.1 Microbacterium sp.
TCGAGGTACGTGCAGCTGGCTTCGAACGCGTATGTGCGGTCGTAGACGATCGCCTCCCCGTCCTGGTTCTCGGCGCCGCCGGCATCCACGGACGTCTCGACGGTGAATCCGCCGGCCGCGTAGGCGTTGGCGACCTGGATGGCGGCCTGCTCGGTGTCTCCGGCGTAGGGATCCCACACCGCATCGTCCTCGCCGAGGTCGCGCTCCGCCGTCACCCCGTCCGCGGGATCGACCGTGACGGTCACGCCGGGGATCGCCGGGTCCTCCTTGATCGTGCAGTCTGCGAACAGCGGGAGGTTCACCGGTCCCGTGGTGTTGTCGTAGACGAGCACCGTGCCGTCCGCTGCGAGCGTCGGACGGCTGGCATCGGAGTCGTCGGCGTGCACGAGCGTCACGTCCTCACCGCCCGAGGTGCAGGTGACCAGCATCGGATAGCTGTCGGGCAGGTTCACGTCGGTCGAGAAGTCCGGAGCGGTGACCGACTTCGAGAGGAGCAGCTGACCGGTCGCCGTCGCGACGCCGACCTTCTGCGGCTCCACCACGAGCGACGGACGCTCGGGCTGGGTCACCGTCTGGTTGGAGCGTGAGGCCGTCGCGAAGGAGTTGTAGGCGACCGGCAGACCGTTCGGCACCGCGGACTCGGCGGGCAGCTGGAACGGCGTCTGCGTGTCGAACGTCATCCGCAGGGTCTCGCCGGGGCGCAGGCCGGGCGCCGGCGACGCGCCGTCGGGGTTCTGGTACTCCAGCACCAGCATCACGCTGCGTGCGGACTTCAGCACGTCCGGAGGCGTGCTGGTGTCGGCCTTCACCCAGTTGAATGCGCAGCTGGCGTCCGGCGTCGCATTCTCCGTGTGCACCTGGATCGCGTTGTCATTGCAGGCCTGGCTGAGCTGCACGGTCGACAGGTAGATGCCGCTGTTCTCGAGGCTCATGGGATCGGCGAGGTCCGCGAAGTTCGCGGTCACTGCACCGGTGAGGGTGACGCCGTACTGCGAGCCGCGGTCGCCGGCGACATGGACGCCCTGATCGTTCACGTCCGGGAGGGTGTCGACCGCGGCGACCACGCGGGCGGAGGTGTTGCCGGTGTTGGTGAAGTCGAGCCGCCAGGTCTCGACACCACCGGGGCGGATGACGGGCGCGCACGGGAACGAGTAGTAGCCGTCGTTCGTGACGCCGCCCTGACTGGCATCGCAGGCCGAGGCGTCGCCGTTCACGTTCAGCACGCCGAGGTCGTCGTCGCCGGCCACAGCCGGGTCGCCGCCGTCGTTGCCCTTCACGTACTTCTTCGCGGCGATGGTCGCGTTCGCGAGCGGCGCGATCGAGGTGTCCGCCGAGCAGTCCTCGACTCCCGGCGGGGTGTTCTCGACGGGCTTCGGGGTGAGGTCCTTGCCGTCAACGACGGTCGTGCCCTCACAGGTCTCGAACAGCCGGTCGGAGGTGACCGTGGCCTCGTTGGTCACCACCGTGTCGGGGGTGACGTCGTCGCGGAATTTCAGCGGCGCGTTCATCGTGAGGGTCCAGCCGTGCATGAACACGAAGTCGTCCGGCCCGTCGACGGTCAGCTCGCCGGTCTGCTCGTTCAGCGACGCGGTGAAGCCGGGGTCGCCCGATGGCGCACCGCTCCCGGCCAGCGTGAACGTGTACGCGGGCGGTGTGGGCTCGACCAGCAGCGAGCCCTTGGCGTCGGTCTGCACCTGGTCGACCAGGTGGAAGCCGGTCATGTCCCACTGGCCGGTGTTGGCCACGGAGACCACATAGTTGATCGTGCCGCTCGGACTGACCAGTGCGGACGAGCCCCGCGTCTTGGTGATCTTCACCGCGTTCGGCCGGTGCTGCACGACGGTGTCGTCGGCGGCCTCGCCGTCCTTCGTGAACTTCTGGTCGCCGAACTGCGCATTGCTGGAGGACTGCACATCGTCGCTGATGACGCCGAGGTCGGTCTCACCGGGGTTCGGCTGCAGATCGGGTCGTGTGGTCGACACCAGCGTGCTGGGGTCGCTGCGCAGCGTGTCGCGACGCTCGGTGCTGAGCGAATAGGTCAGTTGCGGGTTGTACGGACGCTCCCACTGCAGCACGTTCCCGTCTCCGTCGACCTCCTGCGCGCGGAACCGCACGCCGACGACCGCGGTCGGATCGGTGACGCCGGCGGGCAGATCGAAGGTGACGGTCTCGCCGGCCGTGGCATCCACCCAATCGCCCTGCACCCAGCAGGGCGACGTGTCGGTCAGCGGCAGGCCGTTGCACAGGGCGAGCAGCTCGCCGCCCGGGCCCTGCGTGTAGGCGACGCCCGCGCTGAGCACGTCCATCGCGACCTGGTTCACCGGCGCGGGGACGATGATCTGCGCCCCGGTGTAGTCCATGGTGTTCCAGAACGTGGGCGTGGTGTCGGTCAGAGTGAAGGATGTCGTGCGGGCGGTGCCGTTCGGGCGTCCGCCGAGCTGCGTCGTGTATGCCTTTGACCCGTCTTCATAGACGGATGCCGGGTCGATGGACTTCGTGGTCTGGATCGCATAGCTCGCACCGACGATGACGAACGAGTCACTCGCGTCCGCCGCGCCGGTGCCGCACTGGTTGTCGGCGCAGTCGTCGAGCACAGGGCTCTCCAGCTGGGTGTGCGTGTCGTTGACGATCGTGTCGCCGGCGGGCGTCACGGTCACCGGCGTGCTCGGGTCGGAGCGCAGCGTCTCGCGCAGCTGCCAGGTCAGCGTCACGCCGCCCGTGCCGTTCGTGGGGATGACGGCGCGGCCGTCGCCGGACCGGAATGCGACCGAGAGGGCGGTGACGTCCGCGAGATCGCCGGGCCCGAGCGCGAGAGCATCGGCATACGAGTACGTGGTGTTCGAAGCGCCGCGTGAGAGGGTGACCGTGGTCTGATCCTCGCTGATCCCGCTCGGCACCTGGATCGCGTCGATGTCGTACAGGTTCAGGGTGTCGAACACGGTGTCCGGGAGCGCCTGACCACTGGTCGGGTCGTCGATCACCATTCCGGAGACCCGGGCGGCCGATTCGTTGGTCGCGGTGATCGTCGCGCTGATCAGCGGATAGTCCGCCGGGTCGACGCCGAGGGCGGGATCGGGCAGGCCCAGCTGGTCCTGATCGAAGGACTTCGTCGTGGACGCGTTGATCGGCTCGTCGACGATGAGGATGCGGTCGTCGGCGACGTCGGTGCTGTCCACGCCGGTGGTCGGGTTGACGCCCTGGGCGCTGGCGGTGTTGTCGACCAGGCCGGGCTCACCGGTGTTGTAGCCGTAGGAGTGCAGGTCGCCGAGCACCGGCTGGGAGGGGTTGCTGCGCAGCGTGTCGCGCACCCGGAAGTCGAGGTCGAACGGGCGGCGGTCGTAGGAGGTGCCGACTCCGGCTCCCGGGGTCTTCTCCTGCAGCACGATGCGCATCGCGAGAGCGTCGGCGCTCTGCTCGTCGGTGAGCGTGTACCCGCCGAACTCGCCGTCGCAGCCGTTGCCGCAGGCCTGTGCGGTGATGTCCGTCCAGCCCTGGCCGTCCAGGTCGAGCGAGACCTCGGTGATCACGTCGTTCACGATCAGCGGATCGCTGTCCGGTGTGATCGGATCGATGCGAACCAGGTCGAAGGCGTCGTAGACGCTGTCGGCGGTGGCCGTCGGATCCTCGGTCGACGAGATGTCCGACAGCGTCATCTCGGTGATGTTCAGTCCGTCCGTCGACCACCACAGTCGCGCGGTGCGGGTGTCGCCGGACAGTGCGGGGACGCTGTCGTCCGGAGTCCACTCCTTGTCGAGGAAGTCCGGACCTGTGCCGTTGCCGTCGATCGGCAGCAGGTGGATGTCGTCGCTCGCGGTGTCGGTCTTCTCTCCGCCGGCATCGGGGTTGTCGACCAGCGACTGCGCGTCGTTGTCGTAGGTGACCTCGGCGTCCTGCTTCTGCGTCACCGACAGGTCGACGTGCGTGACGACCGTGAATCCGGGCGGCAGCAGATCGGGGCATCCGTCGCCTTCGGCCGGAAGGTACTCGAACTGGATGCCGCCGATGTCATCCTGCAGGTCGGCAGGGATGTCGTACGACCAGAGCTGCTCCGGGCCGGGCACTGCTGTGGCGCCGGGGAAGTCCGTCCACGGGCCGTCGGTCGACTTGGGCCAGTAGCGAACCGTCAGGGTGGTGCACTGCGGGATGTCGGTGTTGGAGATCGAGGTCGCGGTGAAGTTGTCCCAGAACGCCGAATCCGCGGTCGGGTCGACCGGGTCGGAGATGACGAGCTTCTCTGATCCGGCCGTCGAGTCGGGGGTGACGTTCCCGGTCAGGGTCATGTTCGCCCTGGTACCGGGAACACCCCAGATGGTCTCGGGTGTGATCTCCTTCGTGACGCTCGTGTCGAGGGTGAGCGGCTCGATCGTGAACGGAGCGGAGGCGTCGTCGGTGCCGGTCTGGCCCTGCGTGTTCTCCACGGAGGTGTCGACGGCGTTCGTGCTCGAGACGGCGGTCTCGGTCGGAAGTGCGGTGACGTTCAGGGGGAGCGCCGCATATGCGCCCGAGACGATGTCGTCGCCTGCGGCCGAGAACACGACGGTGAAGCCCTCCACCGTGCAGCCGTCCTGCGCGGCGGGCAGGGTGTTCTTCGTCGTGGTGGACGCCGTCGTGTCGGCGCAGTCCGAGTAGGTGTAAGTGATCTCGGCCGAGGTCGCGGCCACCGGCCACTCGATCCCGTCACCGAAGCCGTCGAAGCTGAGGCCCTGCTCCGTGAATGTCGGCGATCCGGCGGTCGGTTCGGTGATGGTCAGCGTCTGCACGTTCTGCTCGCCGACGGTGACCTTGATGTTCGCGGTGGTGCTCTGGCCGCTGACCAGGGTGTTGTCGGCGAAGGACTTCTCGATCGTCACGTCGGGCTTGCGCTGTGCGAGGGTGATGCTCGCGTCATCGGTGACGGGATCGCTGGTGTCACCGGCCTTCGACACCGTCGTGGAGGCGTCGTTGGTGACCGTCTGCTGCGTTCCGTCCGGGATGCCGGTGACGGTGTCGTTCGTCTCGGTGTGCACGACGACCTTGCCGGTCGCGCCGGGGGCGAACGTTCCGGTGAATGTGACCCTGACGCCCTGTGCGTCGGAGATCGGGTCGGGCTCCGTCGTCGTCCAGGCGCCGTTCACCCAGTACTCGGTCGTGGTGCCGGTGGTGCCCTCGGGGGCCGTGACGTCGATGCCGGTCACGTCGAGATAGCCCCCGAACGTGCCCGGCGGCGACACCGGATCCTGCACGACGATCGTGTCGACGTTCTGGTTCGAGGCGTTTCCGGGGGTGACGGTCCAGTCGATCGCCTGTCCGGGGACGGCAGGCAGGGTTCCCGTGGGGGACACGGCTTTCTCGATGCTCGGCACGAGCGTCGTCACGACGTCGAGGGTGATGTCCGCGGTGGCGTTGGCAGCGGGGGCGTTGCTGCCGTCGACGCCGGCGGTGTTGGTGACCGTCTTGCCGTCCCAGGTGCCGTCGGCATCGGGCTTCACGATCGCATTCACGGTCACCGTCATGCTGTTGCCGCCGGCCCACACCTTCGGCGTGGCGCTCAGATCGGTGGCGGGGGTGACGGTGAAGCTGTTGCCGTCGGCGTCGATGGTGCGGTCGTACTCGCCGACCGGCTGCCCAGACGGAGCGTTCAGCTCGACGGTGACTGCGGGGGTGATGGCGGGGTTGAACATCAGCGGTTCGGGCAGAGAGTCGCTGAGCACCGTGTCGTCGCATCCGCCCTCGTTCGTCGACGAGCAGTTCACGACGATCTGGTAGGTGACAGTGTCGCCGGGGCCGAAGGGCCCGGGCTCGACCGCCGTCTTCTGGATCCCGTACTGCGCAGTGTCCGCGGCCGCGGCGGGAACCGCGGCGACGAACACCGACGCGGCCGCGAACAGCAGCGCCGTGACACTCGCGAGAACTCTGTTCTGACTCTTCATCTGCCGGGCCCCCCTGGCGATTCGGTGACGCTGGTCACCTTAGGGCGGATTCATAGGGTTTCACCAGGGGGTACTCCGTTAAGGATGAGGCGCGTGTGACTCGTCCTCGGTCGCGTCGCCCGCCCGCCGTGACAGCTTCGAGGGCCACCAGCTCGCCCGTCCGATGTCGTAGCTCAGCGCCGGCACCAGCAGAGATCGCACGATGAACGTGTCCAGCAGCACGCCGAATGCGACGATGAACGCGATCTGCACCAGGAACAGGATCGGGATGACGCTCAACGCGGCGAAGGTGGCGGCGAGCACGAGACCTGCCGAGGTGATCACGCCGCCGGTGATCACCAGCCCGCGCAGGATCCCGGGACGGGTGCCGTGGAGCACGGATTCTTCTCGCACCCTCGTCATGAGGAAGATGTTGTAGTCGATCCCCAGCGCCACGAGGAAGACGAAGCTGTACAGCGGCACCGCCGGATCCGCACCGGGGAAGTCGAACACATGGGTGAAGAACAGCGCCGCGACTCCGAGCGCAGTGCCGAAGGACAGCACCGTGGTGAGCACGAGCAGGATCGGTGCGACGATCGCGCGCAGCAGGATCATCAGGATCACGAGGATCACGACGAGTACGAGGGGGATGATCAGGGTGCGGTCGTGGATCGACGCGTCATTCGTGTCGATCGCCGTCGCCGTCACTCCGCCGACGAGCGCGCCGGGCACCGCCTGATGCAGGTCGGTGCGGATGCCGCGGACGGTCTGCTCCGCGGCATCCGAGTCCGCGGCGTCGGTGAGCGTGGCCTGCAGGAGCACGTTCCCGTCCGAGACCGTGGGGTCGGGAGCAGGGGTACCGGGAGGGCCGAACGCCGTGATCCCGTCCGTGGTGACCTGAGCGCTGCCGCTGGGGCTGTCGGCCGCGACCACGCTGACGCTCTCGACGCCGTCCTCGGCGAGCAGGGCATCTGCGGCATCCTGCATCTCGTCCTGCGGGACGATCACGTAGGCCGGACTCCCGGAGCCTGCGGGGAAGTGCTCGCCGAGGATCTGCTGGCCGTCCCGCGCCTCGGAGGAGCCGAGCACGAGATCGGACTGCGGCACTCCGGACGCGTCCAGCTGGGTCGCCCCCAGCACACCGGCGGCCAGGACAAGGGCGGTGATGATCCAGATCGGGCGGTGACGACGGCGGATCCATCCGGCAAGCCACGCCCAGGGGCCGCGTGATGGCATCCCGTCCTCGGCCTGCACGAGGTCCGGTTCGTAGAGAGGGCGACGCGGCCAGAACGCGGCACGTCCGAACAGGAACAGGATGGCGGGCAGAAGTGTGAGCGCGGCCAGCATCGCGAACACGATCCCGATCGAGGCGACCGGGCCCAGGGCGCTGTTGGACTTCAAGTCGCTGAGCAGCAGGCAGAGAAGACCTGCGATGACCGTGCAGCCGGATGCCACGATCGGCTCCACCGATCCGCGGATCGCGCGCATTGCGGCGACCCAGGTGTCGGTGTTCACCCGCAGCTGCTCCCGGAAGCGCGAGACGTAGAGCAGGGAGTAATCGGTGGCCGCGCCGATCACGAGGATGAACAGGATGCCCTGGGTCTGGCCGCTCAGCAGCAGGAGACCCGCCTTCGCCAGCCACCACACCGTCAGCAGGGCAGCGGTGAGGGCGAAGACGCTGGTGGTGAGCACGGCGATCGGCAGCAGGAACGACCGGTACACGATGACCAGGATGATCAGCACCGCCAGCAGCGCGACGCCCAGCAGGAGTCCGTCGATGCCGGTGAACCCGTTCACCAGGTCGGCGGTGAAGCCGGCGGGCCCGGTGACGTGGACCTCCACACCTTGCGGCGCCGCACTGCGCAGCGCCGCGTCGACGCCGGCCACCGCGGCGCGCAGGCCGCCGCTCTCGGCGGTGATCGGCACGAAGGCCTGCGCGGCCTTCCCGTTCTCGGAGGGGATCAATGGCGACACGTCCGATCCCACCCCGTCGACGTCGTCGGGGAGCGCGGAGACCGCGTCCGACATCCTGTCCAGGTCGTCCTGGGTGAGCACGTCGTCGGACGACACCACCACGACCGCGGGAATCGCGTCGGAGTCGCGGAAGCCGCTGAGCATTGACTGCACCTCGGTCGCCTCCGCGGATGACGGCAGGTAGGCGGACTGCTCGTTCGAGGAGACCTCGCTCACGCGCCCGAAGTACGGCCCACCGACACCGGCCACGGCGAACCAGACGAGGATCAGCGCAGCGGGGAGGAGGATGCGCAGCCAGGCAGGCACGCTGCTGTGCGGAGAGCGCCGACGTCGCTGGTCCCGTGCGGCATCAGGGGTGTTGCGGGTCACAGGGGACTCCCTCCGGAGGGGACACGCCCTCATCCCCATGAAAGCACGCCCGTCGCGGCGGGTGCGTACCAGAATGAGGGGCATGCGCACCGTCATCCGCTTCGTCAAGCGCTATCCGGTCGTCCCGCTCACCGTGCTGGTCGCGATCGTCGTCCTCATCCTGCATGCAACAGGGGCCGCCCTCGCCGCGCAGGTCATCGCGACCGTGTACGTCGCGGCGTTCATGCTGTGGACGATCGTCGGCATGGTGCGCTCGCTGCTCAAGGGGCAGTTCGGCCTCGACATCCTCGCGGTGGTCGCGATGGGCGCGACTCTCGCCGTGGGGGAGTACGTCGCCTCCCTGATCGTCGTGCTGATGCTCTCCGGCGGTGAGGCGCTCGAGGACTTCGCGTCGTACCGCGCCCGCCGCGACCTCAATGCACTGCTGGAGCGCTCGCCGCAGCGCGCGCATCTGCTCGCCGCCGACGGCTCGCTGCAGGACGTTCCGATCGACCGGGTCGGCGAGGGCGATGTGCTGCTGGTGCGTCCGTCGGAGATCGTGCCGGCGGATGCCGCGCTGCTCGATGACAGCGCGGAGTTCGATGAGTCGTCGCTCACCGGTGAGAGCCTTCCGGTGACGAAGTCCGCGGGCGACGAGGTGATGTCCGGGTCTGTGAACGGCGACGACGCCGTGCGGCTGCGGGTGCTCCGCCCTGCTGAGCAGAGCCAGTACCAGCAGATCGTGAAGCTGGTCGCCGCGGCCGAGGACTTGCGCGCGCCGGTGGTGCGGCTCGCAGATCGGTACGCGGTGCCCTTCACGATCGTCTCCCTGCTGATCGCCGGAATCGCCTGGGCGGTGGCGGGGGATGCCGCCCGCTTCGCGGAGGTGCTCGTGCTGGCGACGCCGTGCCCGCTGCTGATCGCCGCTCCGGTGGCCTTCCTCGGCGGTCTGTCGCAGACCTCGCGCCGCGGCGTGATCGTCAAGGGCGGGGCGGTGCTGGAGCAGTTCGGCCGGATCCGGTCCGCGGCGTTCGACAAGACCGGCACCCTGACTCGGGGTCGGCCTGC
>JAITUD010000295.1 GCA_031286555.1 Microbacterium sp.
GCTTCGAAGGGCTCGGCATCGATGGTGCGCCATTGGTCCAGCGTCTCCGCGGTCGCGGGGATGACGTGGTGGGAATCGCCCGGCGCCGCGCCGTGGCCGGGGAAGTGCTTCAGCGTCGACATGACCGCGCCGTGCTCGCCCTGCACAGCCGCGGTCACGTGCTGCGCGACGGCATCCGGGTCCGTGCCGTAGGCGCGGGAGTGGATGAACGACGACGAGTCTCTCGGCACGTCGGCGACGATGCCGAAGTTGACAGTGATGCCGGCGTCGCCGAGCAGTCTCGCGCGGGCGGCGAACGCCTGCCGGGTCTGGCCCGGGTCCTGTGTCTTCAGTTCCCTGGCGCTGGGGAGTCCGTCCCAGGGCAGCCTCTTGACGGTGCCGCCCTCCTCGTCGGTGGCGATCAACGGCGGGAACGAGGGGTCGACGGTGAGCGCGGTGGTGAGCTGCTTCAGCTGTGCGGGCGACGCGGGAATGTTGCCGCCCATGAGGATGAATCCGCCGAGGCCCCCGCTCATGTAGGTGCGCAGCGAGGTCGGGTCGGTGCCGGGCGCGGCACCCATGATGACGCTCTGCGCCTGCTGGGCGGTGGTCATGCCATCGACGAGCACGGTGGCGGGATCGACCGGCGTCGGGGTGGGTGTCGGTGTCGCGCTCGAGGTCCTCGGGGCGGGGCTGCGGACCGTCTCGGGTGCGCTCGGGGCGCATCCGGCGAGCACGACCATCGTCAGCACGGCGAGGGTCCCGAGCACTGTTCTGCGCATCATTCCAGCGTAGTCAGCGGGCCTGCGATCACGCCGTGAGACGACGCGTCGGGCGCGCCGCCGGCCTCGGCTGCGACGCCGCGGTCGGACTGCCCCTTCGTCTGGCTCGGCTCGCTCAGGAACCGACGGTGGAGACCTCCGCAGGCGCCGCGACGAGAGCGGCCTGAACGCCGAGCGCCGCCCTCCGGCCCGCACGGTTCGCGCCGATGGTGCTCGCAGAGGGCCCGTAGCCGACCAGCTGCACACGAGGGTCCGCCACGGCCGTCGTCCCCCGCCCTTCACGATCGAGCTGGATGCCGCCGGCCGCACTGCGCAGATGCAGCGGTGCGAGGTGCGAGATCGCGGGGCGGAACCCGGTCGCCCAGATGATCGCATCGACCGGCTCGAAGCGTCCGTCGGCCCAGCGCACGCCGTCGGGCTCGATCCGCGCGAACATCGGCAGCCGCCGGTCGTAGACGCCCATGCGCGCGGCCTCCTGCTCCTGCTCGCGCAGCATCAGGCCCGTCACGCTCACCACGCTCTGCGGGGCCAGTCCCTGCGCCACGCGCTGCTCGACTAGCGCCACGGCCGCCGCCCCCGCATCCGGATCGAACTCCCCCGTGCGCCAGACCGGCTCGCGCCTGGTCGCCCACAGCACGTCGGTGATCGGCGCGAGGGCGCCGAGGAACTGCACCGCGGACGCCCCGCCGCCCACGACGAGCACCCGCTTGCCGGCGAAGTGCTCCGGCCCCGGGTAGTCCACCGTGTGCAGCTGCTCCCCGAGGAACGTCTCCATGCCCGGGTAATGCGGCAGGAACGGATGCGTCCACGTACCCGTCGCGTTCACCAGCGTGCGGGTGCGCCAGCTGCGATCGCCCGCGTGCACGACGAGGATGCCGTCCTCGTCGTCCACATGGTCGATGTGCACCGGCCGCACCACCGGCAGGTCGTGCGTGCGCTCGTACTCGGCGAAATAGGCGGGGACCGCCTCGTTGGCCCGCGCCGTGGTGAGCGGCGGGGGCGTCGAGCCGGGCAGCTCGGCGACGCCGTGCACGTCGAGCATGGTGAGGGCATCCCAGCGGTGCTGCCACGCGCCGCCCGGCGCGTCGTCGGCATCGAGCACGAGGTGATCGATGCCCAGCCGGCGCAGATGGTACGACGTCGACAGTCCGGCCTGGCCGGCGCCGATCACGATGCTGTCGATGGGGTTCACGCCAGGGACAACCCCATTCACGAGCATGATGTTCCCTCGGCCTCGCGCTGAGATGCGACAGCCTCTTCAGACCGTCCTCCAGCGGGCGTAGGGTTTCGCCATGAAGCGAATGTGGTGGATCCTCATCCTGGGGGTGATCCTGCTGCTGGTCGGCGCGATCTGGACGCTCCAGGGACTCAACGTTCTCGGAGGGTCGGCGATGAGCGGCTCCCCCCTCTGGGCCACGGTCGGACCGATCGTGCTGGTGGTCGGAGTCATCCTGATCGTCGTCTCGATCTTCGGCGCGCGCCGCCGCGGCCCGCGACCGCCGGCATGAGTCCCTGCACATCAGCCTCTCCAGGAGGCACACTCGGCTAGACTCCCAGTCGGATGGAACACGCCCGCGGGACGACCCACGGGTAGCACTCTCGAGCAGGGACGGCCCCGCAGAATCAGGGATTCCTCGTGACCACCCTCAAGAGCATCCTCACCAGGACCGTCATCCTCCGCCTGATCCTCGGCTGGGGCGCCTTCCTCGCCACGGTCCTCGCCGGCCCTCTGCTGTCCGGGCCGCTCCCCGGTCCTGTGCTGCTCGCCGTGCTCACCGCCATCGTCGCGGTGATCATCGTGTGCGCCTTCGGCGTGGTGACCGAGGCCGAGCATCTCGCACACCGGCTCGGCGACCCCTACGGCACCCTCGTGCTGACGCTGTCGATCGTGCTGATCGAGGTGATCCTGATCTCGGCCGTCATGCTCGGCCCCGGTGAGCACGCCACCATCGCCCGCGACTCGGTGATGGCCGTGTCGATGATCATCCTGAACCTCGTGGTCGGCGTGGCCCTGCTCGTCGGCGGCATCCGGCACCGCTCCCTGCGTGCGAACAGCACCGGCGTGTCCGCCTACCTGTCGCTGCTGGTCGTGCTCCTCGTGACCGCGTTCTTCCTGCCCGGCCTGATCGGCGAGG
>JAITUD010000415.1 GCA_031286555.1 Microbacterium sp.
AGGCGGACCCGCAACAAGATCTACCGTTACTCGATGTATGCGATCTTCGTCGTGGCCGTCGTGCTGGTGGTGGTGCTGACCGACTGGCCGAAGATCGCACAGCAGTTCTTCAACCCCGCGGTCGCGGCGAAGATGTTCCCGGACATCATCACCGTTGCGCTGCGGAACACGATCCTGTTCACCCTGATCGCGTTCACCGGCGGTGTGCTGCTCGGCATCCTGTTCGCGCTGATGAAGCTGTCCAGCATCGGACCGTTCCGGTGGTTCGCCACCGCCTGGATCGAGCTGTTCCGCGGGCTGCCCGCGCTGCTGACGATCTTCGCTGTGGCGTTCATCCTGCCGATCGCGTTCGGGATCAACCCGCGGGCGATCGGCGGGCCTGTCGGCGCCGGTCTGATCGGTCTGATCCTGGTCGCGTCCGCGTACATGGCCGAGGTCATCCGCGCCGGCATCCAGGCGGTGCCGAAGGGGCAGACCGAGGCCTCCCGATCGTTGGGCATGTCGCCGATGAAGACGATGTTCTTCATCGTGCTGCCGCAGGGTTTCCGCATCATCATCCCGCCGCTGACGAACGAGTTCGTCCTGCTGCTCAAGGACACCTCGCTGCTGTTCATCGCCGGCACGTTCCTGTGGTCGAGGGAGCTCACCACCTTCGCCCGCGACGCGACGACGCAGAACGCGAATGCGACGCCCCTGATCATGGCGGCGATCCTGTATCTGGTGATCACAATCCCGCTGACGCGATTCACCGCGTGGCTCGAGCGGCGGATGGCGAGGGAACGATGAGCACGAAGGCAATCGACATCCACGCTCCTGCGATCGACGTGCAGGGGCTCGTCAAGACGTTCGGTGAGAACGAGGTGCTCAAGGGCATCGACCTCACCGTGCAGGCCGGCGAGGTGGTGTGCATCATCGGGCCGTCGGGATCGGGCAAGTCGACGCTGCTGCGCTCGGTGAACCTGCTCGAGGACCCCACCGGCGGTCGCATCCTCATCGAGGGCATTGACATCACCGACGAGGACACCGACATCGACCGGGTGCGCACCCGCATCGGCATGGTGTTCCAGAACTTCAACCTCTTCCCGCACATGAGCGTGCTGGGCAATCTCACGATCGCGCAGCGGCAGGTGAAGAGGCGATCCAAGGCCGAGGCCGAGCGGATCGCGAAGGAGATGCTCGAGCGGGTCGGGTTGTCCGAGAAGGTCGACGCCTATCCGAGCCACCTCTCCGGCGGACAGCAGCAGCGCGTGGCGATCGCCCGCGCCCTGTGTATGAACCCCGACATGATGCTCTTCGACGAGCCGACCTCGGCGCTCGACCCCGAGCTGGTCGGCGAGGTGCTGCAGGTGATGCGACAGCTGGCGGACGAGGGCATGACCATGCTCGTGGTCACGCACGAGATGGGCTTCGCCCGTGAGGTCGGATCGCGCCTGATCTTCATGGCCGACGGCAACATCGTCGAACAGGGCGACCCGCGCGAAGTGCTTGCGAACCCGCGGGAGCAGCGCACGAAGGACTTCCTCTCGCGCGTTCTGTGAGGCTTCTCATGAACGACGGCCGCTTTCCGAGCGGACGCCTCGGCAACACGTCCTAGCCTGGGCCGAGCGCGACCGTGCGCGGGATCGGGGGCGGGTTCATGCTGCACTGGCTGCTCACACTCGACATCTCCGGCGGCCCCGCGCCCTGGACGGTCTGGATCGTCACCGCCGGACTGCTGATCGCACTGCTGGTGCGCCGGTACACCCCGAAGCGGGCACGCCGGCTGCTCATCGCGGGGCTGGTCGGCGGCAACCTCGGATTCCTGAGCTGTGCGCTCGCCGACGTCGCCGACGCCTTCGGCACGCCCCTTCCTCCGGGGGTGAGCCTGTGGGCCGCGGGGGCGTTCGCCGCGGTCGGGCTCGGCATCGGGAGTCTCTGGGACAGCGGCATCTGGCGCAGAGTCGTCGCCGTGCTCACAATCCTCGCCGCCCTGCTCTCGGCGGCACTCGGCATCAACGCCGCGTTCGGACTGGATCGCACGGCAGGCGACCTCTTCGGCATCTCCACGCTGCAGAAGGCCGGGCATCTCGCCGCGCCGCTGAAGAACACAGGGGCAGCGGCAGGACCGCTCTACCGGTCCTGGCGTCCGCCGACCGGCATGCCGCGCACCGGGGAGGTGCGACTGCTCGCCGGCGCCGACCGCATCCCGTCGACGGCGGGCTTCGCACCACGGGACGCCTCGATCTACCTGCCGCCCGCCGCGCTGGTGAACGATCCCCCCGCGCTGCCCGTGGTCGTGCACATGATGGGCCTGCCCGGCAGCCCCACTCCCACGCAGGTGAAGGAGGCCGGCGACCGCTTCGCCGCGAAGCATCACGGCCTCGCGCCGATCGTGATCGTGGCCGATCAGCTGGGCTCCGAGCGGCAGAACCCCGGATGCGCCGATTCGCAGGCCTACGGCGGCGTGGACACCTACTTCAACGCCGACATCCCGAACTGGATCCGCACTCACCTGAGGGTGATGACGAACCACGCGGACTGGACGATCAGCGGGTACTCGAACGGCGGCGCCTGCTCGTTCCTCTACGGCGCGCAGCATCCTGAGGTGTGGGGTGCGTTCGCCGACATCTCCGGCGAGGAGTTTCCGGGGCAGGAGGATCCAGGGCCGGTGCTCGACACCGTGTTCGGCGGTGACGTCGCGGCGTTCGACGCGAACAAGCCCGAGAACGTGCTGCTCACGCATCCAAGTCAGTACAGGGGACACGTCGCCGTGTTCACCGTCGGCGCGAACGACCACGTCTACTCCGAGCCCGCGCATCGCGGAACGGCACGATCCCAGGCAGCCGGGTTCGCCGCCCACTTCTATGCCGTGCCGGACGCCGGACACGTGGGCCCCGCGCTGTCCGGCGGCCTCGACGAAGAACTGCGCGTGCTCGCCCCGGTCTGGGGGCTGGCACCGTGATCGACGGCGTGCTGCGGTATCTGCGAGCGCATCCGTTCTCCGCCGCGCTCGGTCTGCTCATCACGCTGACGGCGGTCGTCGCCGGAACGCTGTGGGGACGGCATCCGGCCTGGTTGGCGGCCAGCCCGGAGTCGCTCGCCGCCGGTCGCTGGTGGACGGTGCTCACCGCTCTGCTCGTGCCGGACTCGCTCATCGAGCTGCTGCTCACCCTGGCGCTGATCGGTACGGTGCTCGCGTACACCGAGCGGATGCTGGGCAGTGCGCGCTGCGCGCTGCTGTTCCTCGGCACCGGGCTGGTCGGGATGCTCGGCGGCGTCGCCGTGCAGGCGGTGGCCGAGAGCCAGGGGGCGGTCTGGGCGCGGGCATCCGGACTGGTGCTGGACCCCGCGGTCGGCGTCGTCGGAGCGATCATGGCGGGCAGCGCTCTGGCGCCTGTGCTGTTCCGCCGTCGCATCCGCCTGCTGGGCTTCTCGGTGCTGCTGATGTTCGCCGTCTACGGCGGTGATGCCGACAGCGCGTTCCGGCTGGTCGCCGCCGGCGCGGGCCTGGGCGCCGGAGCGCTGCTGGCCCGCGGCCGGACGCACGCGCCCTGGCACCGCAGCTCGTACGGCGAGGTGCGCGCGCTGATCGGAGCGATCGTCGCGGTCACCGGACTCGGACCGCTGATCGTCATCCTCACCGGAGTGGGCACGGGGCCGCTGTCGCCCGAGGTCGCCGGTCTGCGCGGAACCGGCGTCGACGCGATCCTCGCGCGCTGCGCGGACGACCTCTCCGATCGCTGCGTCGCGGGCATCGGATTCAGCCTGTGGGGCTTCCTGATGAGCCTGGTCCCGGTGGTGCTCAGCCTGGTCGCGGCGCTGGGGCTGGTGGCGGGCCGTCGGGCGGCATGGGTGCTCGCCGTCGTCGTCAACCTGCTCACCGGCGTGCTGATCGTGGTCAGCATCGGGGCCGACGACCTGCGGCATCCGGCCGAGATCGTGGCGATCGACCGCGCGTTCCCCGGATTCGCGGTGGTCGCGGTGGTCGTGCCGGTCGCGATGTGCGCGGTGCTGATCATCACCCGCCGCCGGTTCGACGTGCGAGTCGGGCGTCGCGAGGCGGTGCGGTTCACGCTCGTCGTGCTGTTGACCTTCGTCGTGCTCGCGGCCGTCTCCGCGTCGATCGTGGTGCTCTCCGGCGGCGACACGGGGTATGCGCTCCTCGACGCGCTGCGACGGTTCCTCCCGACCGCCTTCGTGCACGGCCGGACTGCGGTGCGCCTCGGGCCTGCGGCAGGGGTGATCAGGCACGCAGCGGGTCCGGTGTTCTGGGCGGTCTTCGTCGCGGCCATGCTGCGGATGCTGCGCGCTCCCGCCGCCGACACGGTCGCGGACGAGGGCGAGCGGTATCGCGGACTGCTGCGCGAGGGCGGTGATGAAGGACCGGCCGACACCATGGGCTTCATCGGCACCTGGGGCGGCAACCGGCACTGGTTCACCCCCGACGGTCGCGGCGCGGTGGCCTATCGGGTGATCTCCAGCATCGCGCTGGTGGTGGGCGATCCCGCCGGGTCGGGACGAGAGGCGACGCTGCGAGGGTTCGCCGACTTCTGCGATCGTCGCGGCTGGATGCCGGTGCTCTACGGCGTGCATGACGAGACGCTCGTCATCGCGCGCAAACTGGGGTGGTCGCACCTGCCGGTGGGGGAGGAGACCGTGGTTCCCCTGGAGCGCTTCGCCCTGCAGGGCAGCGCCTGGGCGAAGGTGCGTCAGCCCTACCGTCGCGGGGCGCGCGACGGGCTCCGCGCGGAGTGGACCCGCTGGCAGGATCTGTCACCGGTGCTGTCCGCTCGGCTGGAGGCGCTGAGCGAGCAGTGGATCGCCGAGAAGGCGCTGCCCGAGATGGGCTTCACGCTCGGGGGCATCGACGAGCTGAAGGACCCGGATGTGGCGCTCATGCTCGCGCTCGGTCCGGACGGCGAGCTGCAGGCGGTGACCAGTTGGCTGCCGGTGTGGCAGCGCGGCGAGGTGACCGGCTGGACGCTGGACTTCATGCGTCGGGCCGACGGGGCGATGCCCGGAGTCATGGAGTTCGTCATCGCCTCGGCGGCGCTGCGGATGCAGGACGAGGGGCTGCGCACG
>JAITUD010000470.1 GCA_031286555.1 Microbacterium sp.
TTCGCCCGCCCGACCAAGCTCATCGGCCCGACCTACTCCGCGCACGACGCGGCCGAGGCCGCCGCGGAGTACCGCTGGACCATCGCGAAGGACGGCAACGCGTTCCGCCGCGTCGTGCCCTCGCCGAACCCGCTCTCGATCGTGCAGGCCCCGCTGATCCGCCGCCTGCTCGAGGCCGGCAGCCTGGCCGTCTGCGTCGGCGGTGGCGGCGTGCCCGTCCGCGAGGACTCGAAGGGGCGCCACATCGGCGTGCAGGCCGTCGTCGACAAGGACCTCGCCTCTGCCGCGCTCGCCGCCGACATCGGCGCCGACACGCTCATCATGCTCACCGACGGCGACTACGTCAGCGAGAACTGGGGCACCCCCGAGCAGCGTGACATCCTCACCGCTTCGGCCGACGCGGTCGCCGCGATGAAGTTCGCCGAGGGCTCGATGCAGCCCAAGATCGACGCGGCGATCCGTGTCGCCCGCGCCGGTGGCCGCACCCTGATCGGCCCTCTGGACCGCCTGGACGACCTGCTCGCACGCCGCATCGGCACCGAGATCGTCCCCACGCTGGACGAGGGAATCGTCTGGGTGCAGGACAAGCAGGAGAAGGCGTCCAAGAAGGCTTGAGCACCACTTCTCGCAGAGTGACCGGGAAACGCCCGGTCACTCTGGAAGAATGAAGTCGTGAGCGGAGCAGAGGAACGCATGCTGGAGTCGACGAGGGTCGCGTCGTGGTTGCGCGATGCGATCCTGGACGGCGTCCGCGAGCCAGGGGGCCGCCTGATCGAGCGCGACCTCGCGGCGGAGTTCGGCGTGAGCCGGGTCCCGGTGCGCGATGCCCTGAAGGTGCTCGAGGGGGAGGGGCTCGTGGAGCTCCGCCCCCGCACCTGGGCAGTCGTGCGCGAGTTCACCGACCACGACCTCGCCGACCTCGATGAGGTGCGCGAGGTGCTCGAGCCCCTGGCGTTCCGGCTCGCAGCGCAGCGGCATCGCCGCGAAGGGCTGGAGCGGCTGCACCGGGCTCTGGAGAACGAGCGGGCCAGCGCGGCGGTCGAGGACCGCGTCGTCTCCCGTCGCTCGGCGGCGGACTTCCATGAGATCGTCACCGACCTCGCGGACAACATGCTGCTGACCGACCTCATGCAGAGCATCCGCAGCCGACTGCGCTGGGCGCTGTCCCAGCACGACGACCTGCGACACATCGCCGAGGAGCACGTCGCGCTGTACGAGGCGATCCGCGATCGCGATGGCGAGCGGGCCGCCGCACTCGCCCTCGCGCACATCGAGAGCAGCCGGCAGGAGCGCACCGCGCACGCGCAGGCCATGCACACCGAGGCCCCCGCGACGAGAGCGGCCATCTCCTAGCGCTAAGATTCTGCGATGACCCCTCCTCGCCATTTCGACCAGTCCTCGAAGCTCAAGAACGTTCTCTACGAGATCCGAGGCAAGGCACTGGTCGAGGCAGCACGGCTCGAGGCTGAGGGGCACCAGATCCTCAAGCTGAACACCGGCAATCCGGCGATCTTCGGCTTCGAGGCGCCGCATCAGATCGTGCACGACATGCTCGCCGCCGTGCCCACCGCGCATGGCTACAGCGACAGCAAGGGCATCGTCTCGGCTCGTCGCGCCGTGGTCAGCCGATACGAGCAGATCGCCGGCTTCCCGCGCTTCGATCCGGATGACGTCTACCTCGGCAACGGCGTCTCCGAGCTGATCACGATGGTGATGCAGGCGCTGCTCGACCAGGGCGACGAGGTGCTCATCCCCGCACCGGACTACCCGCTGTGGACCGCGATGACCTCGCTGGCCGGCGGCACACCCGTGCACTACCGCTGCGACGAGGACAACGGCTGGAACCCCGATCTCGAGGACATCAGGTCGCGGATCACGCCGCAGACCAAGGCCATCGTCATCATCAACCCGAACAACCCGACCGGTGCGGTGTACTCCCGTGAGGTGCTCGAGGGACTGGTGCAGATCGCCCGCGAGAACCAGCTGCTGCTGCTCTCCGACGAGATCTACGATCGCATCCTGTTCGACGACGCGGTGCACATCCCGACCGCGACCCTGGCGCCCGATCTGCTCTGCCTGACCTTCAACGGGCTGTCCAAGACGTACCGTGTGGCCGGATACCGCTCGGGCTGGCTGGTCATCACCGGACCGAAGGACCACGCGCAGGGCTTCATCGAGGGCATCACCCTGCTCGCCTCGACACGCCTGTGCCCGAACGTGCCGGCGCAGTACGCCATGCAGGCGGCGCTGTCCGGCGTGCAGTCGATCGACGCGCTGATCGCTCCCACCGGGCGCCTGCACGAGCAGCGCGACATCGCCTGGCAGGGGCTCGAGTCGATCCCCGGTGTCAGCTGCGTGAAGCCGGAGGGCGCGCTGTACGCGTTCCCGCGTCTGGACCCGAACGTGCACGAGATCCGCGACGACGCACGCCTGGTCTACGACCTGCTGGTCTCCGAGCACATCCTGCTGGTCCAGGGCACCGGGTTCAACTGGCCGACGCCGGATCACCTCCGCCTGGTCACGCTGCCCGAACCCAGAGTGCTCAG
>JAITUD010000447.1 GCA_031286555.1 Microbacterium sp.
GAGGGTGAGGCCCGCGCGGCCGCCGTCGAGGCGGAGGCGAAGGCCATCGCGTCGAACCAGGAGGCATTCCTGTCGCAGCGCGTGCTCGAGGTGCTCCCCGCGATCATGGGCGAGTTCGCCAAGGGCTACGCCACGATCGGCAACGTGTCGATCATCGGCGGCTCCGGCGAGGACGGCGCCTCCAGTGTCGTCGGCGGCGACAACGCGAAGGCCATGCGCGCCGTCTTCGACAGCGTCAACGCCGCGACCGGCCTCGACCTGGCTGCGATCATCCAGGGCCAGGCCGTCGGGCGCGGCTTTGGCGCAGGCGTCGCACAGGCGACCGAGGATGCCGCTCCCGCGGCCCCCGTGCGCCCGGCGAAGACCGTCGAGGTCCTTCCCGAGGACTGACCACGTCGACGAGGGGCGCGGATGCTGCGGCATCCGCGCCCCTCGTGCGTCCGGACCGGCTATGCGGCAGCCGGAGGCAGCGGGTGCTCGCCCTTGATGACGAAGTAGCTGCCGCGGATCTCGCCCGCGAGCTTCGAACGCTGGCGCACCCACTTGAAGGCGTCGAGTTCGGCGGGCGGAGCCATGCCCTCACTGAGTTTGAAGCCGACGGCGCGCTTGCCGCCCTCGGCCTTGGTCCACAGGACGTTCACCGCCAGCCCGTCGGCGAAGTACAGCGAGGGCCAGAACAGCTCGTCGTCGTTGTAGACGAAGACCTCGAGCACGGGCGAGGCGAATTCGATGCCGCGCTCGCTGCGCAGGATCTCCTCGATCCAGGCCACGACCTCCGGGCTCTCGGCGGGAGTCGACGTGACGTAGTCGGACTCGTACTTGTTCGCGAAGTACCGGGCCTCGTTGGCGCGCAGCCCTGCCAGTGCCGGCGCGACCGGCGACGAGTCGAGTCCGTCGAGGGAGATGTCGGTGTAGCTCACGATGGTCATGATCAGTTCTCTGCCTTTCGCTCGGAGACGCGGGCCTGGATCCAGTTATAGCCGTCGGGGTCGGCGAACGCCTCCCCGTCGGCGACGACGGCCAGGCGGTGCGACCCCGATCCGGCGACGTCGCATCCGACCTGCTTGGCCAACGCCGCCCGCTTGTAGAGCGCCAGCTTGACGGCGCCGGAGTCGAACTCGACGTAGGCGGGGAAGCTCTTCGCGACCGTCAGCCCCTGCTCCTGGTAGAAGCTCTTGCTCGCCTTCACCTTGTCGACGCCGAGCAGCAGCACGACCCGCTCGATCTCGCCGGTCGCCGGCCCGGTCGCGGTCTTGTTCGCGCTGGCGACCTGCCACGTCGTGCCGTCCGGCGCTCGGAACGATCCGCCGTATCCCCACAGGCTCTTCGCGACCGGTTTGAGCACCTGGGCGCCTGCGGCGAGCGCACGGACGAACACCGCGTCGACGTCGCCCGGCTGCATGAGGATGAGGGAGGGCGCGAAGCCGCGGAAGCCGGAGCTCGGCTCGTCACCCGCTCGCACGGTGACGCGGTCGCCCAGGCGAAGAGCGTCACGGTAGAAGGACTCCGAGGCCGGAAGCTCGCCCTCCGGAACCTCGATGGTGATGCTGTGAATGTTCATGCTTCGAGCGTAGAAACGCGGCTCAGGCGGGGCTTCTCGATTCCTGACCGATGCGGAACACGCGAGAGACTGGACCCGTGACTTTCGACCTGGCGAGGATCGGCGAGGGGCTCGCGTTCGCGGGTGCCCTCGACGACCTGCGTCGCGCGCTCGACACGAGTACGGCGATCGTCGTGAGTGCGCCGCCGGGCACCGGCAAGACCACGCTCGTCCCTCCGCTGCTCGCCTCGCGCACGAGCGGACGCGTGATCGTCACGCAGCCGCGCCGGGTCGCCGCGCGCGCAGCCGCCAGGCGGCTGGCGCAGCTCGACGGCTCGCCGCTCGGCACGAGGGTCGGGTTCACGGTACGCGGCGAGCGCTCCGTCAGCAGCGAGACCCGTGTCGAGTTCGTCACGGCAGGCGTGCTGCTGCGGAGGATGCTGGATGACCCGGGCCTCGACGGCGTCGACGCTGTCGTCATCGACGAGGTGCACGAGCGCGCGCTGGATACCGATCTGCTCATCGGACTGCTCGGCGAGGTGCGTGAACTGCGCGACGATCTCGTGCTCATCGCGATGTCGGCGACGCTCGACGCCGCCCGCATCGCGGAGGTGATCGGCGATCCGGCTCCCGTGGTCGAGCACACGGTCCGCGCGCATCCCCTCACCGAGCACTGGGCGCCGAGCCCGGTGCCCCGGCTGGACGAGCGCGGGGTGGCCCGTGGCTTCCTCGACCATGTCGCCCGCACTGCGGCATCCGGAGCTCGCGACCTCGCGCAGGGTGACACGCTGGTCTTCGCACCGGGTGCGTGGGAGGTCGCGGAGATCGCCCGCCGCCTGCGCGACGAGGCTCGCGGATTCGACGTCCGAGAGCTGCACGGGCAGATCCCGGCCGCCGAGCAGGACGCGGTGATCCGCGGCCGTGCGGCCGACGCGCCGCCGCGCATCATCGTGACCACCTCGCTCGCCGAGTCCTCGCTCACGGTGCCCGGGGTGCGGCTGGTCGTGGACAGCTGCCTGTCACGGTTCCCGCAGCGCGACGCGGCCCGTGGCATGAGCGGGCTGGTCACTGCCGGCGCGGCGCGATCCTCGTGCGTGCAGCGCGCGGGCCGCGCCACCCGGCAGGGGCCGGGAACCGTCATCCGCTGCGTCGACGAGCGCACCTATGCTGCGGCTCCCGCGCGGCCGGCGCCCGAGGTCGCGACCGCCGATCTCGCGGATGCCGCACTGCTGCTGGCCTGCTGGGGAGCACCGGGCGGAGCCGGTCTGCGCCTGATCGACCCGCTGCCGACCGACGCGCTGGCCGAGGCGCAGAGCGTGCTGCACGACCTGGGCGCGACCGACGACGACGGGCGGGCGACGGCCGAGGGACGACGGCTGGCCCGCATCCCCGTCGATCCGCGGCTCGCCCGCGCACTGATCGAGGGCTCGGAACTCGTCGGAGCCGAGCTCGCCTCGGAGGTGGTCGCACTGCTCGGCGGCGACAGCCGCGTGCCCGACGCCGACGTCGCCGCCGCCATGGTCGCGCTGCGGAACGGCCGAGGTGCGGATGCCCGGCGATGGACGCAGGAGGCCAGGCGTCTGCGGCGCTTCGCGCCGGCATCCGACACCCGGGGCAGCGTCGAGGACGCGGGGCTCGTGATCGGGCTCGCATTCCCGGGGCGCATCGCACGGCGAGTCGAGCGCACGGCGGAGGGCGCGACGTTCCTGCTCGCGTCCGGCACCCGGGCGGGCGTGCGCGGCGCTCTCGCCGCAGCGGAATGGCTCGCCGTCGCCGACGTCGCACGCGCGTCGGGACGCGCCGCCGCCGGGTCGGGGGCCCTCATCCGCGCCGCCGCCGTCATCACCGAAGGTCAGGTCGAACGGGCCGCCGACCACCTCATCACCGACCGCGTCGAGGCGGAGTTCGTGAACGGCCGTGTCTCGGCCCGCCGAGAGCGCCGCGTCGGCGCGATCGTCCGAGCCTCGGTGCCCGTGCGCGCGACGGCCGAGGAGGGGCGCGCGGCGGTGCAGCGCGCCCTGCACCGCGACGGCCTCGGAGTCTTCACCTGGTCGGATGCCGCAGACGAGCTGCGCCGCCGGCTCGCTCTGCTGCACCGTGCGATCGGCTCCCCCTGGCCGGACATGTCGGATGCCGCGCTCACCGACTCCCTCGACACCTGGCTGGGCCCGGAGATCGACGCCCTGGCCACCGGAACTCCGGCCGGCCGCATCGACCTGGCATCCGCCCTGCGCCGTCTGCTGCCCTGGCCCGCCGCCGTCGAGTTCGACGCCCTCGCACCCGAGCGGCTGGAGGTGCCCAGCGGCTCCCGCATCCGTATCGCCTACCCGCCGATCGACGACCCGACCGCTCGGCCCGTCGTCGCGGTGAAGCTGCAGGAGTGCTTCGGCTGGGCCGAGACCCCGCGCCTGGCGGGCGGGCGGGAACCCGTGCTCTTCCACCTGCTCTCCCCCGCCGGCCGGCCGCTCGCGGTCACCGACGACCTCGCTTCGTTCTGGTCCGGTCCCTACGCGCAGGTGCGCGCCGAGATGCGCGGCCGGTACCCGAAGCATCCGTGGCCCGAGGACCCCTGGGCCGCCGTGCCGACGCGCCACACGAAGAATCGCGCCGCGCGCGAGGACTGACTGGGAGCCGGCTCCGAGGATGTCGCGAGAGGAGGACGACGCACACCGGTGATCATGTCGCGCCGGTGCATCACGGTGTCGGCCCTCGCCCTCGTGGCGGTCACGGCGTTCGTCGTCTCTCCGTTGCACTACGGCCCTCAACGAGACGTCGTGGTCGAGCGCACGAACCCCGCCCCGTGAGCGTCGCGGCGGCTACGGCGTGCGACGGCGCAGCGTCAAAGGCGCGAGCACCAGGAACGCCACGGCGAACGCCACCACGATGAGCACCGGCGCCCAGACATCCCAGCCCTCGTCGCCCCCGGTCACGGCGTTGATGGCGTCGATCGCGTGGCTGAGCGGCAGCCAGTCCGAGATCGCGTAGAGCACGTCGGGCATCTGGTCGCGCGGCATGAACAGCCCGCCAAGGATGATCTGCGGGAACACCAGCACCGGCATGAACTGCACGGCCTGGAACTCGGTCTGCGCGAACGCGCTCGCCAGCAGGCCGAGTGCGGTGCCGAGCACGGCGTCCACGACCGCGACCAGGCCCAGCTGCCAGAGCGGTCCGTCCACGTTCAGGCCGCACACGTACACCGCGAACGCGACGGTGATGACGGCCTGCAGCACCGCCATCAGGCCGAACGCGAGCGCGTAGCCGAGGATGAAGTCCGCCTTGCCGAGTGGCGTCGTCATCAGCCTCTCGAGGGTGCCGGAGCGGCGTTCGCGCAGCGTGGTGATCGAGGTGATCAGGAACATCACGATGAACGGGAACAGTGCCAGGATCGCTCCGCCGAACTGGTCGAAGACGCCGTCCTGGTCGGTGAACAACCACGCGAACAGTCCCACCAGCAGGCTCGGCGCGATCACCATCAGCGCGATCGAGCGCGGATCGTGCCGCAGCTGTCCGAGCACGCGTCCGGCGGTCGCGAGCATCCTCCGCGGGTTCACGACGCCGCTCCCCGCTGCGAGCGCCGCGTCGGCGGATGCTGCTTCTCGTCGCGCGCGATCAGGGCGAGGAACGCGTCCTCGGCATCCTGCTCCCCCGTGTCCTGCAGCAGCGCGGCCGGCGTGGTGTCGGCGATCAGCCGGCCGTCGCGCATGAGAAGCAGCCGGTCGCAGCGCCGCGCCTCATCCATGACGTGGCTCGACACGATGAGCGTGGTCCCGGCATCCGCTATCCGCCGGAACATGCCCCACAGCTCGCTGCGCAGCACCGGGTCCAGGCCGACGGTGGGCTCGTCCAGCACGACCAGCTCGGGGCTGCCGAGCAGGGCGGCGCCGAGCGACACCCGCCCGGCCTGGCCTCCGCTCAGGTCGGCGACCTGCTGCTTCGCGTGGTCGCGCAGTCCCACTTCGTCGAGCACGCGGTCGACGTCGCCGCGCGGAGCGCCGAGCACGGAGGCGAAGTACTGCAGGTTCTGCCGCACGGTCAGGTCTCCGTACACCGCGGCGCCCTGCGTGCCGTAGGCGACCCTGTCGCGCAGCCCGCGGGAGCCGGCCGGCTCACCGAGCACCGTGACCGTGCCGCCCTTCACCTTCTGCACACCGACGATCGCACGCAGCAGAGTGGTCTTCCCGCATCCGCTCGGCCCGAGCAGACCGGTGATCTCGCCGTGCGGGATCACCACGTCCACTCCGTCGAACACGGTGCGGCGCCCGCGCCGCACCACCAGGGCGTCGACAGTCACCGCCGGAGCATCCGTCATGGGTGAATAGTGCGCCCTCCGGACGCCGTGGTCAATGGACCGCGCCGGAGCCGACGTCGCGAACACAATAGGATGGCGCTCATGCTCATCATCGGCCTCATCCTCTTCGGCATGATCATCGGCGCCGCCGCACAGTGGCTGCTCGGCACCCGCAAGGGCAAGAAGGTCGACTGGGCGCTGGCCTGCGCCGCCGGACTGATCGGTTCCTTCGTCGGCGGTCTGCTGATCAGCCTGCTCAGCGGCGACGGCCTCGAACTCCGGCCGAGCGGCATCATCGGCTCGCTGGTGGGCGCACTGATCGTCACCGCCGCGTGGGTCGCCTGGAGCCGCAGCCGCGCGAAGAAGTGACGGTCGGGAGCCCCCCGCTCAGCACTCGATGACGTTGACCGCGAGGCCGCCCTCGCTGGTCTCCTTGTACTTCGTCGACATGTCGAGACCGGTCTGGCGCATGGTCTCCACGACCGCGTCGAGCGACACGTAGTGATGGCCGTCGCCGCGCAGCGCGAGTCGCGCGGCGGTGACTGCTGTGGATGCCGCGATCGCATTGCGCTCGATGCAGGGGATCTGCACGAGCCCGCCGATGGGGTCGCAGGTGAGTCCCAGGTGATGCTCCATGGCGATCTCGGCGGCGTTCTCGATCTGGCGGACGGTGCCGCCCATCACGGCGGTCAGACCGCCGGCGGCCATCGCGCACGCCGAGCCGACCTCTGCCTGGCAGCCGCCCTCGGCACCCGAGATGGACGCGTTCGCCTTGAACAGCGACCCGAGTGCGGTCGCGGTCAGCAGGAAGCGGCGGATGCCGCGGCGCCGGTTGGCCTAGGCCACGGCGTCGGGGTCCTCGATCGCGCCGATCGCGACCAGCGAGGCCTCCGCGCCGAAGCCGAGCAGCGCACTGCCGACGAGCTCACCGTACGGCGTGACCGCGTTGCCGGCGCCGAGGCCGGAGTCGGCGAGGAAGCGCCACCAGTACATCGCAACGGCGGGCAGGATGCCGGCGGCACCGTTGGTCGGCGCGGTGACGACGCGGCCTCCCGCGGCGTTCTCCTCGTTCACGGCGAGCGCGAACGCACCCAGCCACTCGCCCGGGATCTGGGCGTGCCCGTCGGACTCGGCCGACTCGAGCTGCTCGCGGATGGTCGATGCCCGGCGCTTGACCTTGAGCATGCCCGGCAGCGTGCCACCGGTGTGCAGGCCCGCGTCGACGCAGGAGTACATGGCGTCCCAGATCGCATCGAGACCCGCGGCGACCTCCTCCTCGCTGCGCCCGGCCATCTCGTTGGCCCGGGCGATCTCGGCGATCGACAGCCGGTTCTCGTCGCACAGCGCGAGCAGCTCCTCGGCGGTGTCATAGGGGTACGGCTGCACCGCGGCGGAGACCCGCGACTCCTCGCCGTCACGTCGGATGAAGCCGCCGCCGATCGAGTAGTAGGTCTGCTCGAGCACCGGGGCGCCCTCGGCGTCGAGCGCGTGCAGGGTCATCGCGTTGGGGTGGCCGGGCAGGCGGGTGCGCGGCACGAAGGAGACGTCGTCCTTGGCGAACCGGATGCTGCGCTCGCCCGCGAGCAGCAGGTCACGCCCCTCGGGCCAGGTGCTCCAGAGCGCACGCACGTCGTCCGGATCGCAGGTCTCGGGGTGCAGGTCCTGCAGGCCGGCGAGCACAGCGTCCGGCGTTCCGTGACCCAGTCCGGTCGCTCCCAGCGAGCCGAACAGTTCGCAGGTGACCCGCTCCACCTTCTCGAGAAGTCCGTCGGCGCGCAGGCGGGCGGCGAAATCGACTCCGGCCCGCATCGGGCCGACGGTATGGGAGCTCGAGGGTCCCACACCGATGGAGAACAGGTCGAAAGCCGAGACGTACGCAGTCACTCCTCCAGGGTACGCTCTCCGAGAGTGCCGCGTGACATATCACGAGCAGATTGCTCAGGCGCCGATCAGAGGAACGCGCCGATCGCCTTGCCGCCGAAGTCGGCGGCGAACACGATGAACATCACGGTCGCCATCGTGTTGCCGTGCACCCCCACCCATTCGTGCAGCCTGCGCAGCGGCACGGCGGCGCGCTCCGGCGCGAGCAGGGCGAAGGCCACCGGTGCGGTGACCGAGCTCGTGCCGATCAGCACGAACAGGACACCCGCGAGAACCTCGCCGGCCGCCCCGAGCCCGCCACCGCCGATCGCCGCGCCGACCGTCGCGAGCACGGTGAAGTGCGTCGGGCTGAAGATCGAGAACACCAGACCGAGCCCGAGAGCGGCCGGCGGCCGCATCCGATCGATCCCCCGCATCCACCCCGGCTGTCGCTCGGAGCGACCCGGCCGTGGGCGGCCTCGCCAGGACGAGATCGCGAGCACGACCATCGTCACCGCGACGACGGCGTCGAAGACGCCGATCAGCAGCGGCGCCGACGGCGGCCCCGCCGCAGCCATCGCACCGCCGAGCAGCGTGTAGCCGACGACATAGACCGTGATCCCGAGCACCCAGCCCGCGGCGTAGGAACTCGCGACGGAGCGGGCGTGGGATGACAGCAGCAGGAGGGTCGCGGCAGTGACCGGAACGGGACTGAACCACACGACCAGCGTCACCGGCAGGATCTGCCCGAGCACCTCTCCCACGCGCTCAGCGTATCGCCCGGGGAACGCCCCTTCGCGAGGGTGTTAACCCTCCCGTCACGCGGGACCGTTTTGCTGGTCCCGCCGCGCGCCCCGGCGCGGCCGAAAGGAGTCCCTCCGTGATGAAACGCTCTGTCTCCCTCCTCACCTGCGTCATCGCGGGCGTCGCCGTACTCGGCGCCGCCCCCGCGACCGCCGCGACGCCGCCCCTCCCCGACGCGGCGACCCGAGACGTCACCGTCGTCTCGTACAACATCCACCATGCGCAGGGCGCGGACGGCGCGCTGGATCTCGAGCGCATCGCGCAGGTGCTCGAGAAGTCCGGCGCCGACGTGATCGGCCTGCAGGAGGTGGACCGCCATTTCGGCGCCCGCTCCGACTACGTCGACCAGGCCGCCTGGCTGGCCGATCGACTCGGGATGTCGTACTGCTACTCCGCCAACCTCGACCTCGACCCCGAGACCGGCCGCACCGAGCGACGCCAGTACGGCACGGCGATCCTCTCCTCGTACCCGATGGGCGACTGCGAGAACACCCTGCTGCCGAACCAGCCCGGCGGCGAGCAGCGCGGCCTCGCCCAGGCGGATGTCCGCGTGCGCGGCGTCGAGCTGCGCGTGTACAACACGCATCTGACCCACCAGAGCCAGCAGGGCCGCCTCGACCAGGCAGCCGTGTTCAACGAGAAGGCGCGGGCCGCCGGCATGCCCACGGTGCTCGTCGGCGACCTCAATGCCGAGCCCGGCACGCCGGAGTACGACGCGTTCACCCAGGTGCTGGCCGACGCCTGGCCGGTCGTGGGCGACGGCCCTGGGTACACCTTCGACAGCGACAACCCGATCGGGCGGATCGACTACGCACTCACCTCAGCGGACGTGACCCCGATCGCCGCAGAGGTCGTCGCGACCATCGCCTCCGACCACATGCCGCTGGTGACCGAGGTCATCCTGCCGCACCCGTCCTCGAACGGGGCCGGGCACCGCTGAGACGGGTATTGAGGTCCGCGCGGGGTGCTCGTGACTCAGCGCGGACCTCAGGCGGCGGGCAGTCTGATCACGAAGGTCGCGCCCGCTCCGGCCGGCGCCTCGATGGTACCGCCATGGGTCTCGACCACGGCACGCGCGATCGCGAGGCCCAGCCCGGTGCCACCGCCCTCCTCGCGCGAACGGGAGGCGTCGCCGCGCGCGAACCGGTCGAACGCGGCCAGGTCGCGCGGCAGGCCCGGGCCGTCGTCGGTGACCGTGAGCGTCACGTTGCCGGCATCCACCGCGATGCGAGCCTGGACCGTCGTGCCGGGCGGCGTGTGCAGCCGGGCGTTGCCGAGCAGGTTGTCGACGACGCGGCGCAGGTCGGAGGCATCCCCGCTGACGATCGCCGCATCCTCGCCGAGCTCCATCGTCCAGGAGTGATCGGGTCCGGCCGTCCGCGCCGCGGCGACGGCCTCGGCGACCAGCATCCGCAGATCCACGTCGGTGCGCGTCATCGTGGGCAGGGCGTCCAGCCTCGCGAGCATCAGCATCTGATCGATGAGCGAACTCATCCTGGTGCCCTCCGCATCGATCAGCGCGGCGTTGCCGCGCATCTCCTCGGGCTCGGCTCCGGCACGCCCGGACAGCTGCGCATAGGCGCGGATGCTGGTCAGCGGGGTGCGCAGCTCGTGACTGGCATCCGCCACGAACCGGCGCGTCGCCTGCTCACCGGCCTCGCGCTCGGCGAGCGCCTGCTCGACGTGATCCAGCAGATCGTTCAGCGCGGCCCCGACCTGTCCGACCTCTGCAGTGGAGGCGATGTCCTCCTGGTCGACCCGCTGGGCGAGCGTGACCTCGCCACGTCCGAGCGGCACGGACGTGACTTCCGCCGCCGTGCTCGCCACGCGGCGCAGCGGCCGCAGCGCACGGCCCATCGCAAGGGCTGCCGCGAGGATCGCGAGCAGGATGCAGGCGACGCCGACCAGCACGACCACGAGGCCGAGCCGACCGGTCGCGGCGGTCACCTGCTCCAACGGCAGGCCGGTGACGACGACCGCGTCATCGGATGCCGCGCGAGCCGCGACCCGGTACGGACCGAGGTCACCGCCGAGGTCGACGGTCTGCGGCGCCTCGCCCGCGGGGACGGATGCCAGCGCGTCCTGCTGGTCGGCAGTGAGATCGTGGCGGGTGCCGTTCGCGTCGATCCAACCGCCCACCGCGAACGTGTCATCACGGAACACGGCCGTGACCGTGCCGGGTGACTGGCCGGGAGCACCGACCAGGTCGTCGCGGTTCGACGGCTGCGGGGCGCCGGGCGGGCGAAGACCGCTGACCATGTCGGCACCCCGCTGCGCCGCACCGTTCACCCTGTCGTCGAGCTGGCCGAGCAGATAGTCGTTCAGCGAGACGACCGACACCACGCCCACGATCACGCTCGCCGCAGCGACGAGGGCCGAGGCGATCAGCACGATCTGCATGCGCAGGCTGCGGGAGTGCTTCACGACGCGGCCACCTTCAGCACGTAGCCGACCGACCGCACCGTCTCGAGCCGCACCGCATCGCTCGCGGCGAGCTTGCGGCGCAGACTCGACACGTACACCTCGACGAGGTTCGAATCCGCGCCGAAGTCGTATCCCCAGACCGTCTCGAGGATCTGAGGGCGGCGCAGCACCCGACCGGCGTTGTTCGCCAGCAGGAGCAGCAGCTCGAACTCGGTCGCGGTCAGGTCGAGCGGTCCATCGACCAGAGCGGCCGTGATGGCGGCCTTGTCGATGGCGAGGTCGCCCACCCGCAGCACGGATGCCGAGGGCTGGGCGATCGCGGCCGCGGTGCGTGCGAGCACGCGGACCCTGGCCTGCAGCTCGGGCACGGCGAACGGCTTGGTCAGATAGTCGTCTCCTCCGGCTCGGAGCCCGACGATCCGGTCGTCGTGGCCGTCCAGGGCGGTGAGGAACAGCACCCGCACCTCAGGGCGGATGGCCCGGATGCGGTCCAGCGTCTCGAGCCCGTCGATGCCGGGCATCATGATGTCCAGCACGACGACGTCGGGCTGGAACTCTCGCACCGCGAGCAGGGCGTCGCGGCCGCGGTTCTCGGTCCGCACCGCCCAGCCGTCGACGCTCAGGGAGTGGGCGACGGCCCCCGCCAGCGGCACTTCGTCGTCGACGACGAGCACCCGCGCCGGGTTTCCGTCGGCGCGGAGCACCGGCGGAAGCCCGAGCGAGCCACCTGCCATGGTCATGACCCGATCCTTGCGCACGTGTCTCTCCCTTCGCGAGCCGTCACACGGTTCGCACTCCGTTCCGCTTCGGCGAGGCCAGGGCTGCCGGTGCTGCTCATGTCGCCGTTCGTCGCCCTCTCCGCGCCGGTTTCAGGGACGAAGGGCGATCCGAGGCGTCGCTTCGTCGCGGCGGTCGCCGTACGTGCTCACGCATTGATGCTCCCAGAGCATCAATGCGTGAGCGCGTGGGGACCACCACCGTGGCTCAATTGCCGGTGGATGCCGCGGTCAGGTCGTAGACCGTGACGCCGCCGACGGTCTTGGCGGTGAAGTTCGCCTCGACCCAGGACTGGATCTCGGAGTTCCCGCCGCCCATACCCATGCCGCCTCCGGCGATGAAGTAATGGATGCGGCCATCGTCGACGTACTGCTGGAACTGCTCGAGTGTCGGCGACGGGTCGCTGCCGTTGAAGCCTCCGATCGGCATCACCGCGTCGCCCGTGGCGAGCTGGTACCCGGCAGCGGACTGCGAACCGATGGTCGCCGCGACCCAGGTGTACTTCGAGGCGTCCTTCTCGAGCAGAGCCTGCAGCTCGGAGTCGACGGTGGACGCTTCGAGCAGACCGCCGGCGCCACCCCGCATGCCGCCTTCGGAGCCCCCGGGCATTCCGCCTTCGAAGCCGCCCGGCATCGTCGGAGGCGTTCCGACGTTCTGGCCGCCGCCAGTCTGGCCGCTGCCGTTCTGGCCGCCGCCGTTCCCACCCGGGAACCCGCCGCCCGGCATCCCGCCCTGCGTGCCGCCGGAGCCGCCCTGGCCCCCGCCGAATCCGCCGTCGCCGCCGAACCCGCCGCCCCCGCCACCTGGTCCGCCGCCGAAGCCGCCCATCCCGCCCTGCACCGACGGGCCCGCGGTCACGATCGACCCGGCGTGCCCGGTGCCGACCGTCTGCAGCGTGTATGCCGCCGGAGCCAGCAGGCCGCCGACGATCAGCGCCGCGGCGGCCGACGCGGTGAGCAGCCGCGAGCGCGGCGACAGCAGCACGAGCGCAGCGCCGGCGACCGACACCACGAGCACGACCACCTTCAGCCACGGCATCCAGCTGCTGGAGCGCTCCAGCAGGACCCATGCCCAGCCGGCCGTGACCAACGCGGTCGCCGCGAGCAGGATGCGGGTCCACAGCCGCGCCCGGTGAGCGAACACGACCACGGCGCTCGCACCGAGCAGACCCGCCAGCGGCGCCGCGAGCGCGACGGTGTAGTAGGCGTGGAAGATCCCGGCCATGAAGCTGAACGCGAGCATCGTCACGACCAGCCAGCCGGCGAATGCGACCAGCAGGATGCGCCTCGGGTCGCGCCGCGGGGCTCGCCCGATCAGCACCATGGCGCCGACGAACAGGATCAGCGCGGCCGGGATCAGCCAGGAGATCTGACCGCCGATCTCGTTCAGGAACAGTCGGAACAGCCCGGTCTCGCCCCACATCCCGCCGCCGGCGCGCCCTCCGCCACCGCCGACGCTCCCGGTCTCGTCGCCGGTGATGCGCCCGAGCCCGTTGTACCCGAACGTCAGCTCGAGGAAGCTGTTGCTCTGCGAGCCGCCGATGTACGGACGAGCGGATGCCGGCACCAGCTCGACGACCGCGACCCACCAGCCCGCCGACACGATCACCGCGCCGAGAGCCGCGAGCAGGTGCCAGAGCCGCTTCAGCATCGGCGCTCCGGCGAACGCGAAGTACACGCCGGCCAGCACCGGCAGCACGAGGAAGGCCTGCAGCTGCTTGGTGAGGAACCCGAACCCGACGGCGACGCCGGCCAGCAGCAGCCAGCGCAACTGTCCCTTGTCGATCGCGCGCAGTGTCAGCGCCACCGACGCGGTGAGCAGCAGGAGCAGAAGTGCGTCGGGGTTGTTGAACCGGAACATCAGCGCGGCCACCGGGGTGAGCGCGAAGATCCCCGTCGACAGCAGCGCGGCGCCCGCCCCGAAGCGCCGCCGCACCGTGAACAGGACGATCGCCGCGGTCGCGACGCCCATCAGCGCCTGCGGCAGCAGGATGCTCCAGGAGCTGAGCCCGAACACCCGCGCCGACAGCTCCATCACCCACAGCGAGGCCGGCGGCTTGTCGACGGTGATCGAGTTGCCGGCATCCGATGATCCGTAGAAGAACGCGACCCAGTTCTGCGTGCCCGCCTGCACGGCGGCCGAGTAGAACGCGTTCGCCCAGCCGCTCGCGGCGAGGTTCCAGACGTACAGGATGCCGGTGAGCAGCAGGGCGCCGGCGTACGCCGGGGCCTCCCAACGGGCACGGGCACGCGCCGCGGGCAGCGCGTCCGCTGCGGGCGGTGCCGGGGCGAACCCGGCGGGCACGGGAAGTGATGCGGTGGTCATGAGCGGTTCGCCTCCTGAGCGATCATCTGGTGTCTGGTGGACAGGGTCTCGACGCGCGTCTCGGGCGGTGGACCGCCCCGCCCACGGTCGCGGAACACCCACAGCCGCAGCATCGCGAAGCGCAGCACGGTGGCGACCAGGTTGGCGCCGGTGAGCACGCCGACCTCGAGCAGCGGGCTCGGATCCGGGTCGGCGGCGTGCAGCAGCACGAGCGATCCCGAGGTCAGCGCCCACGCCATGCCGAACACGACCAGCCCCTGCAGGTGGTGCGTGGCGACGCGGGATCGGCCGCGGATGCCGAACGTGAACCGTCTGTTCGCCGCCGTGTTCGCGATCGCGGTGGTCAGCAGGGCGAGGAAGTTCGCCGCCTGCGCGGAGAGGAATGTCTGGAACAGCAGATACACGAGCGCATAGGCCGCGGTGGAGAGCACCCCGATCACGCCGAAGCGCAGCACCTGGGCGAGGAGCGGCACCGGCGGCTGCTCGAAGGGATGCCGGCCGAGGTCGCGATAGATCTCGTCCACGGGCACCCGGCCGCGTGCGAGGCTCAGCCCGACCCGGGCCATCCCCTTCAGATCCTCGGTCGCCGTGGCGACGACGTCGACCGAGCTGTGCGGGTCGTCGATCCAGTCCACCGGCACCTCGTGGATGCGCAGCCCCGCCCGCTCGGCCAGGATCAGCAGCTCGGTGTCGAAGAACCAGTTGTCGTCCTCGA
>JAITUD010000090.1 GCA_031286555.1 Microbacterium sp.
GAGCTCGCCGCCCGCGCCTTCGCGCACACGGCCGCCTACGACACCGCCGTCGCGGCCTGGTTCGCCGAGGGCACGCTCAGCGAGGGCGAGGACCTGCCCGCACACCTGACCATCAAGGCGGAGCGCCTCGAGACGCTGCGCTACGGCGAGAACTCGCACCAGCGCGCCGCGATCTACACCCGTGCCGGCGGCCACGGCATCGCGCAGGCCACGCAGCTGCAGGGCAAGGAGATGTCCTACAACAACTACGTCGATGCGGATGCCGCGCTGCGCGCCGCCTACGACATGGTGCTGCCCTCGGTCGCGATCATCAAGCACGCGAACCCGTGCGGCATCGCCACCACCGCGCCGAACGCCCTCGACCCGATCGCCAGCGCGCACCTGCGCGCGCACGAGTGTGACCCGGTGTCGGCGTACGGCGGCGTGATCGCCGCGAACGGCACCGTCACCCTGAAGATGGCCGAGAACCTGAAGGACATCTTCACGGAGGTCATCGTCGCCCCCGACTTCGAGCCCGCCGCGCTCGAGGTGTTCAAGGCGAAGAAGAACCTGCGCCTGCTGAAGCTGCCCGAGGACTGGCAGCAGGAGCGCATGGACGTGCGCCTGGTGTCGGGCGGCCTGCTGCTGCAGGACGCCGACCGCTTCCCGGACGACATCTCGTCGGTGGCGAAGAACTGGGAGCTGGTCTCGGGCGAGCGCCCCGACGAGGCCGCTATGGAGAATCTCCTCTTCGCGTGGAAGGCGTGCCGCGCCGTGAAGTCCAACGCGATCGTGCTGGCGAAGGACAACGCCACGGTCGGCGTCGGAATGGGCCAGGTCAACCGGGTCGACTCGTGCCGCCTCGCGGTCGAGCGCGCCGGTGACCGCGCCGCAGGATCTGTCGCGGCATCCGACGCGTTCTTCCCCTTCGCCGACGGCGCTCAGGTGCTCATCGACGCGGGCGTGACCGCTATCGTGCAGCCGGGCGGTTCGGTCCGAGACGGTGAGGTCGTCGACGCGGCGCTCAAGGCCGGCGTCACGATGTTCTTCACCGGCGAGCGTCACTTCTTCCACTGATCCCCACGAGGGAATGGTCGGGCACAGTCGTGTCCGATTTCCGCGAGCCAGGGTCGTCGGGGCATGTCAGAGTAAGGACATGACCCTGACGATGACCTTCGACGAGCGGTACCGCGCGATCAGCGCGCGGGACACCCGCTTCGACGGACAGTTCGTGACGGCGGTCAGCTCGACCGGCATCTACTGCCGGCCGAGCTGCCCCGCCCGGACTCCGAAGCCTGCGAACGTCACGTTCTATCCGACCAGCGCCGCCGCGCACGAGGCCGGCTACCGGGCGTGCAAGCGGTGCCTGCCGGAGGCCGCACCCGGCTCGCCGGACTGGAACCTGCGCGGCGACGCCGCGGCCCGCGCCATGCGACTGATCGGCGACGGCGTCGTCGATCGTGAGGGAGTGCCCGGGCTGGCCCGGCGGCTCGGCTACTCGCCGCGGCACCTGAACCGGATGCTCGTCGCCGAGCTCGGCGCCGGCCCTCTCGCGCTGTCCCGCGCGAACCGCGCTCACACCGCGCGGATGCTGCTGGTGGGCACCGACCTGTCGGTCGCGGACGCCGCGTTCTCGGCCGGCTTCGCCAGCCTGCGACAGTTCAACGACACCGTGCGCGAAGTGTTCGGGATGACTCCGACCGAGCTGCGCGCCAAGCGCCGCACCGGCGCACCCCCGGTCGGCGAGACCGTTCCCGGCACGATCGACCTGGTGCTGCCGTATCGTCCGCCGATCGACCTGGACGGGCTGTTCGACTGGATGACCGCACGGGCACTTCCCGGCGTCGAGGAGGCGGGGCCGCGGTCCTTCGAGCGGCATCTGCGCCTGGACGGCGGACCAGCCTGGTTCCGCCTGCAGCACGACGGCACCCGGCTGCACCTGCGTGCGCGCCTCGCCCGCCTGGGCGACCTCGCGCCGCTCGTCGCGCGGACCCGACGCCTGTTCGATCTGGACGCCGATCCCGCAGCCGTCGATGCCGCCCTGTCCGCGCATCCGGAACTCGCTCCGCTCGTGGCCCGCGTGCCGGGCATCCGCGTCCCCGGTGCTGTGGATCCGCACGAGATGCTGATCCGCGCGATGGTGGGACAGCAGATCACCGTGGTCGCGGCCCGCACCGCGCTGACCGCGCTCGCGGATGCGCTCGGTGAGCGCACCGCCGACGGCGGCATCCTGTTCCCGACCATGACCGCGATCGCCGAGCACGGTGCGGACGTGCTGCGCGGGCCGGCCGCGCGCATCCGCGCGATCACCGGAGCCGCGGCCGCGCTCGCGAGCGGAGAGCTGACGCTCAGCGTCGGGGACGACGCCGAGGCGCAGCGCACCGCACTGCTGGCGATGCCGGGCATCGGCCCGTGGACCGCCGACTACGTGCGGATGCGGGTGATCGGCGACCCGGACGTGTTCCTGCCCGGAGACGTTGCAGCGCGCGCCGGGGGAGCGGCGGCGGGACTGCCCGCTGACCCAGCGCCGTTGGCCGCCTGGGCCGAGCGCACCGCGCCGTGGCGCAGCTATCTCACCGCACATCTGTGGCGCAACGCGCCCGCGAAGCGCACGACGACGAAGAAGACCGAGGAGAAGAAACCATGACCGCGATCATCCAGACCGTCCAGACCCCGGACGGACCGTTCACGATCCTCGCCGATGACGAGCAGCGCGTGCTGGCATCCGGCTGGACCGACTCCCGTGACGAGATCCTCGCGCGACTGGCGCCGGCGCACCGCCCCGTCGAGATCGCCGAGGGAGAGACGGAAGCCGCGGTCGCCGTGCAGGCATATTACGACGGCGACGTCGCCGCGATCGACTCGGTGCCCGTGCGGCAGTTCGGAACCGACCGGCAGCACAGCGGGTGGGACGCGCTGCGCCGGATCACGCCGGGGGAGCCGCTGACCTACACGGAGTTCGCGATCGAGCTCGGCAACCCGCAGGCGGCGCGGGCCGCGGCATCCGTGTGCGCACGCAACGCGCCGGCGCTGTTCGTGCCCTGCCACCGCGTGCTGCGCGGCGACGGCAGCATGGGCGGCTTCGCATGGGGCGTCGACGTGAAGCGATCCCTGCTCGCCAGGGAGGCCGCCGCCTGAACCCTGCGAAGCCCCTCTGCTCACAGCAGCAGAGGGGCTTCTGCGCGTGCAGCGGGTGCTGAGGGGGCGAGTTCGGGAATACGCTTGCATCAGCAAGTTCACAGGCATACGCTGGAGGGCTGTCGCGCCGATCGGCCGACATCGCCGAGTTTCGAGGAGGACACCATGTTCACGACCACCGCTCTGCCGGCCGTCACGGATGTCCCCGGCTCGGTCTACGCTCCTCGTCTGGGCTAGTCCACACCGCAGTCACCGTCTACCGACCGGCGGGTGCCCTTTGGCATCCGCCTCCTCATCGTCGCCGTTCCACCCCCTCTCAGAATCATCGATACGTCACATGTCTGCGTCTCCCACTCCCACATCCCCTTCCTCATCCCTGTCCACACCCGCCGCGCTGTGGCGGTTGAAACCCTTCATCCAGCCGATCTTCGGGCGTCTCGCCGGCGGTGCCGCCAGTGCGCTCGCCGCCGCCGTCCTCGCGCTGATGGTGCCGATCGTGCTCGAGAAGATCATCAGCGGCCCGATCGCCACCGGCAACGTCGCGGCCATCGTCGGCGGTGCGGCGATCGTGCTCGCACTCGGCCTCGGTGAGGCCGCCATGGTCTGGCTGCGCCGCTGGTTCGTGCTCACCCCGGCCACCGAGGTCGAGTACCGCATGCGCGCCGACATCTACGCGCGCCTGCAGACCCTCCCCGTCGCCTTCCACGACCGCTGGGGCTCCGGCCAGCTGCTCAGCCGCATGATGCAGGACATCGGCCTGATCCGCCGCTGGATCGCGTTCGGCCTGATCCTGCTCGTCGTCAACATCCTGACGATCATCATCGGCGCCGTGCTGCTGTTCCAGTGGCACTGGCTGCTGGGCACGATCTTCCTGGTCACCGGAGTGCCGATGTGGATCCAGGGGTTCCTGTTCGAGAAGCGCTACGGCGTGCTCGCGCGGCAGAGCCAGGACCAGGCCGGCGACCTCGCCACCAGCGTCGAGGAGAGCGTGCACGGCATCCGTGTGCTGAAGGCCTTCGGGCGCGGCAAGCACGCACTGCGCCGCTTCAGCTCGCAGGCCGAGACGCTGCGCGAGACCGAGCTCAGCAAGGCGCGCGCAGTCGGGACCATCTGGTTCTGGCTCGACCTCATGCCGCAGATCGCTTTCGGGCTCAGCCTGCTCACCGGCATCTGGCTGATCTGGCAGGGGGCGATCAGCCCGGCCGAGCTGTTCGCGTTCTTCGCGATGGCGACGGTGCTGCGCTGGCCGATCGAGTCGATCGGGTTCCTGTTCTCGTTCATGCTGGATGCCCGCACCGCCACCGATCGTGTGTTCGACATCTTCCAGGAGACGAACAGCATCACCGACCCCGAGCACCCCGTGCACATCGAGAAGCCGCGCGGTGAGCTCGCCTTCGAGGGCACGCACTTCCGCTACCAGGATGCCGGGGCCTCGGAGCGCGACCTGCTCGACGGCGTCGACCTGGTGCTGAAGCCGGGCGAGACCATGGCGCTGGTCGGTCTGACCGGCAGCGGAAAGACCACGCTCACCACCCTTCCGGCGCGTCTGTACGACGTCACCGGCGGCCGGGTCACCCTCGACGGCGTGGATGTGCGCGACCTGCCGCTCTCTGAGCTGCGCCGGCACATCGCGATGGCCTTCGAGGACGCGACGCTGTTCTCGGCCTCCGTGCGTGAGAACGTGCTGCTCGGCCGCGCGGAGCTCGACCCGCACAGCGAGGAGGGCGAGCGCGTCATGCGCGAGGCGCTCGACGTCGCACAGGCCGGGTTCGTCGACTCGCTGCCCGAGGGCACCGAGACCATCATCGGCGAGGAGGGGCTCAGCCTCTCCGGCGGTCAGCGGCAGCGCCTGGCGCTGGCACGCGCCGTCGCCGCAGCCCCGAAGGTGCTCGTGCTGGACGACCCGCTGTCGGCGCTCGACGTCGACACCGAGGCGCTCGTCGAGGAGGCCCTGCGGCACGTGCTCGCCGAGACGACCGCGCTGATCGTCGCGCATCGGCCTTCCACGGTCGCGCTCGCCGACCGCGTCGCACTGCTCGAGGCCGGCAGGGTCACGGCGGTGGGCACTCACGCCGAGCTGCTGAAGACCAGCGCGCACTACCGTCACGTGATCTCGAGCCTCGAGGCCGAGCAGGCGGCGCGCACCGGCGCGATCCCGGTCATCACCGAGGAGATGGTCGAAGACAGAGCATCCGCAACCGAGGAAGAGGAGGTGCAGGCATGACCATCACGGGAACCCAGGGCGAGGACCGCTCGAACTACACCCGCGAGGAGAGCCGTGCCATCCGGCAGCGCTCGCTGCGTCTGCTCGGGTCGCTGATCAAGCCGCTGCGCGCGCAGATTGCGCTCGCCGCGATCGTGCTCGTCATCTCGACGGCACTGCAGGTCATCGGCCCGATCCTCATCGGCGTCGCGATCGACAAGGCGCTTCCGGTGCTGCTGCAGCAGAACGACTGGATGCCGGCGCTGATGGTCAGCGGGGTCTACCTTCTGGCCGGTGCCACCGCCGCCGCGCTGATCGGCTGGTACGTGGTCGTCGCCGCTCGGATCACCCAGGCGGTGCTGCTCGATCTGCGCAAGCGCATCTTCCTGCACACCCAGCGACTCAGCCTCGAGTTCCACGAGTCGTACACGTCGGGCCGGATCATCTCGCGCCAGACCAGCGACCTGGACTCGATCCGCGAGCTGCTCGACGGCGGTCTGAACAACCTCGTCTCCGGTGTGCTGTTCGGCGTCTTCACGTTCATCGCGCTGATGGTGTGGGACTGGCAGTCCGGCATGATCCTGCTGGTCGCCGGCATCCCGCTGGCGTTCCTGATGCGCTGGTTCTACCGGCGCTCGCAGCTGGTGTACCGCGAGTCCCGCGTGATCAGCGCGAAGGTGATCGTGCAGTTCGTCGAGACGATGACCGGCATCCGCGCCGTGAAGTCGTTCCGCAAGGAGCCCCGCAACGACGAGACCTTCCAGAAGCTCGCCGGTGACTACCGCGACGTGAACCGCCGGTCGATGGTGCTGTTCGGCACCTTCGAGCCCGGGCTCATGGCGGTCGCGGCGCTCACCACCACGTTCGTGGTGCTGTGGGGCGGCATCCGGGTGTCGACCGGCGCCTTGGGCGTCGGCGTCCTGCTGAGCGCCGTGCTGTACGTGCGCAACTTCTTCGCGCCGATGCAGGAGATCGCGATGTTCCTGAACTCCTACCAGTCCGCCACGGCGGCGCTGGAGAAGGTGTCCGGTGTGCTCGAAGAGGTGCCGACGGTGCCAGACCCCGCGAAGCCGGTCGACCTGTGGGAGTCGCGCGGCGGCATCCGCTTCGACGAGGTGACCTTCGGGTACAACGGCGAGAAGACGATCCTGCCGAACTTCTCGCTGGACATCCCCGCCGGACAGACGATCGCGCTGGTCGGCACCACCGGCGCCGGCAAGTCCACGCTGGCCAAGCTGGTGTCGCGGTTCTACGACCCGACCAAGGGTCAGGTCACGCTGGACGGTGTCGATCTGCGGATGCTGCACCCGAAGGACCTCCGTCGCGCGATCGTGATGGTCACGCAGGAGGCCTATCTGTTCAGCGGAACGGTCGCCG
>JAITUD010000231.1 GCA_031286555.1 Microbacterium sp.
GGGCCGTGCAGCAGCAGGCGGTCGATGATGCGCCGTCGCAGCGGATGCGAGATGGCGGTGATGACGTCTATCTGTTCCACGCAGGTAAACGTATGCGCGATCGACACATCTCACAAGAGTTCTTGTATACCCCGGAAAATCAAGGAAGTTGCGGAAGTCACCTGGCCTCGGAGCGGTCAGGTGTCCGGTAGTATTGACTCCGCGAGAGGGAGTATCCCGTCCACCGCGCGTCCGTCATCACGAGCATCGCCATCGCTGCTCCGGGCCCGCACCGCATGAGAATGCGGGGGAGAGACTTTCGGTCTTCACCGAACCCTCTCGAAAGGCTTCCTGCCCGTGGACTTCATCCCCGTCTGGTTCGAGATCACCGCCATGGTGGTCCTCGTCCTCATCCTCATCGGCGACCTCCTGCTGGTGCGGCTGCGCCCGCACATCCCCAGCACCAAGGAGTCGACGCTCTGGGTGGTCTTCTACGTCACCCTCGCGCTGGCCTTCGCGGGGCTGCTCTGGATCGTCTCCGACGGAGAGACGGCCGCGCATTTCGTCACGGGATGGGCGCTGGAGTACAGCCTGTCCATCGACAACCTGTTCGTCTTCGTGCTGATCATGGCCCAGTTCGCCGTGCCCCGGGGTCTGCAGCAGCAGGTGCTGATGGTCGGCATCATCATCGCGCTGGTGCTGCGCGGCATCTTCATCATGCTGGGCGTCGCAGTCATCGAGAACTTCGCGCCGGTGTTCTACCTGTTCGGCGCGTACCTGATCTACACCGCCATCAAGCAGGCCATGCCCGAAGGCGACCACGACGACGACGTGAAGCGCGAGGGGTTCATGGTGCGCCTGGTGCGCCGCTTCGTCGACATCAGCGATCACTACGACGACAACAAGCTGCGCACCGAGGTCGACGGCAAGCGCATGTTCACCCCGATGGTGCTCGTCTTCGTCGTCATCGGCGTGACCGACCTCATGTTCGCGATCGACTCCATCCCGGCGATCTTCTCGATCACCTCGAACGGCTTCATCGTCTTCACCGCGAACATCTTCGCCCTGATGGGGCTGCGTCAGCTCTACTTCCTGCTCGGCGACCTGCTGGACAAGCTGCGCTACCTGCACTACGGCATCGCCGTGATCCTCGGCTTCATCGGCGTGAAGCTGATCCTGCACGCCATGCACGAGAACTCCCTGCCGTTCATCAACGGCGGCAAGCCGATCGAGTGGGCTCCCGACATCAGCACCTGGATGTCGCTCGGCGTCATCCTTGTCTCGATGACTGTCGCCACCGTGGCCAGCCTCATCGCCGCCGCTCGCGACAAGCGCAAGGCCGCCGTCACACAGTGACGCCGGCGGCGTCGGGCGGATGCGGCGCATGTAGACTTGCCCGCATGCAGGCGGTGCAGCTTCTCCTTAGCAGCCGCGGCGAGACCTCGATCTAGGCCTTCCTCGCCGCGGAGTCTCGCCCTGTCTTTCACAGGACACGGCCGCATCTGAATCCAGTGGAGAAGTAATCGCATGACAGACGCATCCGCCCGCCCCCGCACTCTGGCCGAGAAGGTCTGGGACGACCACCTCGTCGTCAAGGGCGAGAACGGCGAGCCCGACCTCATCTACATCGACCTGCACCTGGTGCACGAGGTCACCAGCCCGCAGGCATTCGACGGTCTGCGCGCCGAGAACCGCCCGCTGCGCCGACTCGACCTGACCATCGCGACCGAGGACCACAACACCCCGACGCTCGCGATCGACAAGCCGATCGCCGACCTCACCAGTCGCACGCAGATCGAGACGCTGCGGCGCAACGCCGAGGAGTTCGGCGTGCGGCTGCACTCGCTCGGCGACGCCGAGCAGGGCATCGTGCACGTGGTCGGCCCGCAGCTGGGCCTGACCATGCCGGGCATCACCGTGGTCTGCGGCGACTCGCACACCTCGACGCACGGCGCGTTCGGCGCGATGGCGTTCGGCATCGGCACCAGCGAGGTCGAGCACGTCATGGCCACGCAGACGCTGCCGCTGAAGCCGTTCAAGACGATGGCGATCAACGTCGAGGGCACTCTGCGCCCCGGCGTCACCGCGAAGGACATCATCCTCGCAGTGATCGCCAAGATCGGCACCGGCGGGGGACAGGGCTACGTGCTCGAATTCCGCGGCAGCGCGATCCGCGCGCTCTCCATGGAGGGCCGCATGACGATCTGCAACATGTCGATCGAGGCCGGTGCCCGCGCGGGCATGGTCGCCCCGGACGAGACCACGTTCGAGTACGTCAAGGGCCGCCCGCACGCGCCCGAAGGCCAGGACTGGGACGACGCGGTCGCCTACTGGCGCACGCTGCCCACCGACGAGGGCGCCGAGTTCGACGCCGAGGTGTTCATCGACGCGAACGAGCTCGAGCCGTTCGTCACCTGGGGCACCAACCCCGGCCAGGGCAGCTCGCTGTCCTCCGCCGTGCCTGACCCGGCCGAGATCGCCGACCCGAACGCCCGCGCCGCCGCGGAGCGCGCGCTGGAGTACATGGACCTCACGCCCGGCACTCCGCTGAAGGACGTGCAGGTGGATGCCGTGTTCATGGGCTCGTGCACCAACAGCCGCATCGAGGATCTGCGCGCCTTCGCCTCGGTCATCAAGGGCAAGAAGAAGGCCGACGGCGTGCGCGTCATGGTCGTGCCCGGCTCGGCCCGTGTCCGTCTGGAGGCCGAGGCTGAGGGAATCGACCGGATCGTCGAGGACTTCGGAGCCGAGTGGCGCTTCGCCGGCTGCTCGATGTGCCTGGGCATGAACCCCGATCAGCTCGCCCCCGGTGAGCGCTGTGCATCGACGTCCAACCGCAACTTCGAGGGCAGGCAGGGCAAGGGCGGTCGCACCCACCTGGTGTCGCCCCTGGTGGCCGCCGCCACCGCCATCCGCGGAACGCTGTCGAGCCCGAGCGACCTGGTCGCCGAGGAGGTCTGAATCATGGAGAAGTTCACCACGCACACCGGTGTCGCCGCGCCCCTGAAGCGCTCCAACGTCGACACCGACCAGATCATCCCTGCCGTGTTCCTGAAGCGCGTCACCAAGACCGGCTTCGACGATGCGCTGTTCCACGCCTGGCGACAGGACCCGGAGTTCGTGCTCAACCAGGAGCCGTTCCAGAAGGCGTCCGTGCTGGTCGCCGGCCCCGACTTCGGCACCGGCTCCAGCCGCGAGCACGCCGTGTGGGCTCTGCGCGACTACGGTTTCAAGGTCGTGCTGAGCCCCCGTTTCGCCGACATCTTCCGGGGCAATTCCGGCAAGCAGGGCCTGCTCGCAGCGACCGTCGACGAGGCCGACATCGAGCGGATCTGGGCGCTGATCGACGAGGACCCCGGCCGTGAGATCACGGTCGATCTCGAGGCGCGAACCGCCACGATCGGCGACTTCCAGACCGCCATCGGGATCGACGATTACACTAGATGGCGGCTCCTCGAAGGGCTCGATGACATCGGGCTCACGCTGCGCAACGAAGACAAGATCGCTCAGTTCGAGGCCCGCCGCGAATCGTGGCGGCCACGCACGCTCCCCGTCCGCTGACGCCGGGAGGTCCGTGGGCCGGGGCCACAAGCCCCGCGTTCCGAACGAAGAAGGATGAGGCCCGAATGTCGACACCTGTGCGTGCAGCCGCTGGAGAAGGAACGAACGTGACCGTATCCGAACTCGCGATCCGCGGGGGACGGCCCCTGCGGGGCCGAGTGGATGTGAAGGGCGCGAAGAACCTCGCCACCAAGGCGATGGTCGCCACACTTCTCGGCGAGACGCCCAGCACGCTGCGGGACGTCCCGGACCTCAGCGATGTGGCCGTCGTCCGCTCGCTGCTCGAGGTGCACGGTGTGCGGGTCGAGGCGGGCGACGAGCCCGGCGCGCTCACCTTCGACCCGAGCGGTGTCGAGTCGGCGCACATGGAGGAGATCGACGCCCACGCCGGCGCCTCCCGCATCCCGATCCTGTTCTGCGGTCCGCTGCTGCACCGGCTCGGTCAGGCGTTCATCCCCGACCTCGGCGGATGCCGCATCGGCGACCGCCCGATCGACTTCCATCTCGACGCGCTGCGCAAGTTCGGCGCCGTCGTGGAGAAGCTGCCCAGCGGCATCCGTCTCTCCGCCCCGGAGGGGCTGCGCGGCGCCAGCATCCACCTGCCGTACCCGAGCGTCGGGGCGACCGAGCAGGTGCTGCTGACCGCGGTGCGCGCGAAGGGCACGACCGAGCTGCGCAACGCGGCCATCGAGCCCGAGATCATGGATCTCATCGCGGTGCTGCAGAAGATGGGTGCGATCATCTCGTACGAGCCCAACCGGGTCATCTTCATCGAGGGTGTCGACACGCTGCGCGGCTACGACCACCGGTCGATCTTCGACCGCAACGAGGCTGCATCCTGGGCGAGTGCGGCGCTGGCCACCGACGGCGAGATCTTCGTCGGCGGTGCCCGCCAGCAGGAGATGCTGACGTTCCTGAACGTGTTCCGCAAGGCGGGCGGCTGGTTCGACATCCAGGAGGACGGCATCCTGTTCCGTCGTGACGGCGAGCTCAAGCCCGTCGTCGTCGAGACCGACGTGCACCCCGGCTTCATGACCGACTGGCAGCAGCCGCTCGTGGTCGCGCTGACGCAGGCGAAGGGCCGCTCGATCGTGCACGAGACGGTGTACGAGAACCGGATGGGCTTCACCGACGCTCTCGTCAAGATGGGCGCCGACATCGTGGTGCACCCGCACGGTCTGCAGGACGGCCCGCGTCGCGTCGCGCGCCGAGAGCTCGAGCAGGCCGCGGTGATCACCGGACCGACCCCGCTGCACGGCGCCGACATCGTCGTGCCCGATCTGCGCGGCGGCTACAGCCACGTGATCGCGGCGCTCACCGCGCAGGGCGAGTCCCGCGTCTCCGGTGTCGACATCCTCAGCCGCGGCTACGAGAAGTTCCTCGACAAGCTCACCGCGCTGGGTGCGGACTTCGACGTCATCCGGTGAGCTGATGGCTGCCTCTGAGAAGGGCAGGCCGAGCCTGTTCTGGCCGCTGGCCGCGGTCGTCGTCCCCATCGCGTCGTACCTGGCGAAGCTGACCTACATCGGCCGGGAGAAGCTGCCCCGCGAGGGTGCGTTCGTGCTCGCGCCGAATCACTACACCGAGTTCGACCCGATCGTCGTGGCCCTCGCGGTCTGGCGGCTGCACCGCCTGCCGCGGTTCATGGCCAAGGAGAGCCTGTTCCGCGTGCCGGTGGTGGGCTGGGTGCTCAAGAACACCGGAATGGTCCCGGTGGCGCGCACCTCCTCGGCCTCCGCCGCGAAGCAGACGATGCTGCAGTCGAAGGAGCTCGTCGAGCACGGTCGCGGCGTGATCGTCTACCCCGAGGGCACGCTGACCCGTGATCCCGAGCTGTGGCCGATGCGCGGCAAGACCGGTGCGGTGCGGCTCGCGCTGGCCGGCGACATCCCGCTGATCCCGATGGCGCACTGGGGTGCGCAGGAGATCATGCCCCGGTACGGCAAGAAGATCAGCTTCTGGCCGCCCCGCAAGCGGGTCCGGATCATCATCGGCGATCCGGTCGACCTGTCGGACCTGCGCGACCGCGCGGGCGAGCAGGCTGCGCTCACCGAGGCGACCCGTCGGCTGATGGACGCGATCGCCGCGCTTCTCGAGGAGCTCCGCGGCGAGAAGGCACCCGCCGAACGCTGGAATCCGGCCGATCACGGCCAGAAGGAGACCGGACGCCTTGACTCCTAAGCGCATCCCTGCGGGCTCCGGCCCGCGCGTCGCCGTCATCGGCGCCGGCAGCTGGGGCACGACGTTCGGCAAGATCCTCGCCGACGGCGGCGCCCAGGTCACCATGTGGGCCCGGCGCCCCGAGCTGGCTCACGAGATCGCTGAGGCGAAGCGCAACTCGCGATATCTGCCCGGCATCAACCTGCCGCGCACGATGGACGCGACCCCCGACCTCGCCAAGGCGCTGGACGGCGCCGAGCAGGTGTACCTGTCCGTGCCGAGCCAGACGCTCCGCGACAACCTGAAGGACCTTCGTCCGCTGCTCGAGGGTACCGAGATGCCGCTGATCAGCCTGATGAAGGGCGTCGAGCGCTCGACCAGCCTGCGGATGAGCCAGGTGATCGAGCAGGAGCTTCGCTGTGATCCCGCGCGGATCGCCGTGGCGTCGGGCCCGAACCTCGCCCTCGAGATCGCGCGGGAGCAGCCCACCGCGGCTGTGATCGCATCGCTCAGCGAGGAGACCGCCGACATGGTCGCGCGCACGGCGCGCAACCGGTACTTCCGGTCCTTCGTGAACACCGACGTGATCGGCACCGAGTTCGGCGGCGTGCTCAAGAACCTCATCGCCGTGGCCATCGGGATCGTGGACGGCGTCGGCTACGGCGAGAACACGAAGGCGTCGATCATCACGCGCGGCCTCGTCGAGATGACCGACTTCGCGGTCGCGAACGGCGCACAGCCCAGCACGCTGCAGGGTCTCGCCGGTCTCGGCGACCTGATCGCGACCTGCCAGTCGCCGCTGAGCCGCAACAACACGGCCGGCCGCCTGCTCGGACAGGGCTACAAGTTCCAGGACGTGGTCAAGCAGATGAACCAGACCGCCGAGGGCCTGGCCTCGGTCGCCCCCGTGCTGCAGCTCGCCCACGAGGCCGAGGTGCACATGCCCATCGTCGAGCAGGTGAAGATGGTGCTGGACGGGAAGATGGACCCCCGTGACATCGCGCCCCACCTGACGACGGACGACGACACCCCGCAGGGGGAGAGGACCGAACATGGACAAGCAGACGGTGGCGGTGCTCTTCGGCGGGCGTTCCAGCGAGCATTCGATCAGTTCCGCCACGGCGGGCGGGGTGCTGGCGGCGATCGATCGTGACCGCTATCGGGTGATTCCGGTCGGGATCACCCGCGACGGCGCCTTCGTCCTCGAGGACGACGATCCGGCGAAGTTCCGGCTGGATGCCGCGAAGCTGCCCGAGGTCGTCGACAACGGCACACGGGTGCGCTGGCCGGAGCCGGACGGCGACCGGTCGCTGCGCGTGACCCGCGCCGACGGCTCTGTGGACGATCTCGGACCGATCGACGTGGTTCTTCCGCTGCTGCACGGTCTGCACGGTGAGGACGGTGCGATCCAGGGCTTCTTCGACGTGCTCGATGTGCCCTATGCCGGATGCGGCATCCTCGACTCCGCGGTCAGTCTGGACAAGCACTACACGAAGCTCGCCCTGCGTGCCGCCGACATCGCGGTCTCGCCCGGGATCACCGTGCGCAGCGCGCAGTGGGAGAGTGACCCCGAGAACATCCGCGCGGCGATCGCCGAGCTCGGCGACGTGGTGTTCGTCAAGCCCGCGAGCGCCGGCTCGAGCGTGGGCGTATCGCGCGTGGACGACGGCGAGGGCCTCGACGAGGCGCTGCGGATCGCGTTCGCCGAGGACGCGAAGGTGCTCGTCGAATCACGGGTCGAGGGCCGTGAGATCGAGGTGGGGGTACTGGCAGGTCGTCAGGGCGCTCGTGCGCGCGCCTCTCTGCCCGGCGAGGTCGTGCTGACCTCCCGCAGCTTCTACGACTTCGAGGGCAAGTACCTCGGCGGCGACGGCGTCGAGATCGTCTGCCCTGCCGACGTGGACGCCGACCTGATCGAGCGCCTGCGGGAGACCGCCGTTCGGGCCTTCGAAGCCGTCGACGGCAAGGGACTCGCCCGCGTGGACTTCTTCGTCACCCCGGCCGGTGAGCTCGTGGTGAACGAGTTGAACACGATGCCCGGCTTCACGCCGATCTCGATGTTCCCGAAGTGCTGGATCGCCTCCGGCCTGTCCTACGGCGAGCTGATCACCGAGCTGATCGAGAAGGGGCTCGAGCGCTGAGCGCTATTCGACGAAGCCCTTCGGCTCGGCGTCGGGTGCGATGCACTGGCTCGTCTTCGGGATCGACTGCACGCCGCTGACGATGCCGGTGTTCGCGAGCACGGCGTCGGCGCTCACCTTGGTGGTGTCGACGAACACCTGCACGGCGGGGTCGCGACCGTAGGTCGTCATGCGCATCCACGGCTCCTGCTTGGGGTCGACCAGCCAGTCGATCCCCTCGAGCGTGACGCACTGCAGCTCGGCGGTCGGACCGGGCACGGCGACGCCGCAGGAGAGCAACACGGTGGTCGGGTCGCCCCACGCGCCCGTGGCCTGGGCGTCGGTCCAGCGACGGTCCTGACCGGCGACGGCGTCGGGCAGACGCACGGTCACCTCGGCGCAGAGCGGGTTGTTCGCGTCCTTCGCGGGCTCCAGCGAGACGGTCTGGGAGCATCCGCTGAGGACGAGGGCCGTGAGCACGCAGACGGCAGCGGCGAGACGGCGGAGGGGCATGCTTCCAGGCTACCTTTGAGTTCATGCCCGCTCGTCACACCTCCGATGATCCTCGCCTGGGAGATGTCTCGGAGGGCACCGTCCTCCGCAGCATCCTGTCCCGCACGAACCCGGCGGCGGCGACGATCATCGGCCCTGGCGACGACGCGGCAGTGATCGCCGCCGCGTCCGGCACGGTCGTCGCGACGACCGACACGCTCGTGCACGGCCCGGACTTCCGGCTGGCCTGGTCGAGCGGCTTCGACCTGGGGTGGAAGGCTGCGGCCGTGAACCTGGCGGATGTCGCGGCGATGGGCGCGACGCCGACGGCGCTCCTGGTCGCGCTGGCCGTTCCGAGGGACCTGCGGCTCTCGTTCGTCGAGCAGCTGGCGGACGGCTTCCGGGCCGCCTGCGACGCACTTGCGCCCGGTTGCGCCGTGGTCGGCGGCGACCTGACGGTCTCCGACGTGCTCACCATCGCCGTCACCGCTCTCGGCGACCTGGGCGGTGTGCGTGCGGTCACGCGTTCTGGCGCGCGCCCCGGCGACGTCGTCGCCATCGCCGGCGAGATGGGCCTCGCCGCGCAGGG
>JAITUD010000306.1 GCA_031286555.1 Microbacterium sp.
CGCGCCGGTACAGCCAGTTCTCCGCCTCGGTCACGACCCAGTTCGTCGGATGCAGGCGCTCGGCCTTGTCCCAGGGCCTGGCCACCACCGAGTTGCAGTTGATCCCGTTCTCCACATAAGCCTCGACAGCGGAGGAGCCGGCCTGCGCGCGCAGCCAGGTGAGGTAGTCGTCGTAGAACCGGGCATCCCGCTCGCGCCGCCGGGAGTGGTGCAGGTAGCCGTCGTGCAGGATGACGTCGTCGAAGCCGATCCGCACCCGCTCAGGCGAGTAGTGCATCTTGCCGATCGCCTGCGTCTGGTAGCCGCCGGCCGCCAGCGAACGCGGCAGCGTCTCGGAGATGTCGAAGTCGACGCCGTCGGCGTAGCCGACGCGGCGGTGGTGCTCCTGCGACAGTCCGGTCAGCAGCGCCATCCTCGCGGGCACGCACGTCGGCGTCGCGGAGTACGCGTTCGAGAACCGCACGCCACGCGCGGCGAGCGCGTCGAGGTACGGCGTGCGCACGATCGGATGCCCGTCGGCGGAGAGGCAGTCGCCCCGCCACTGATCGACGCAGATGAGGACGACGTTCGGCGCTGAGGGCATGGTCACGACGCTACTCCCGGCGCCGGTCAGCGGATGCCGTAGAAGTCGAGCGCGTTCGACCAGAGGACCTTGTCGACGTCCAGTCCCCGGTCCTCCGCCCACTGCGCGACGGTGTGGCACCAGTCGTCGCGCATCCCCTCCATGAAGAAGTCCTCGCCACCTTCGTCGTTGGAGGTCATCGCCGACACCGGCCAGTCGCTGCCCCACATGATCCGGTCCTCGCCGAACTCCTTCGTCACGACGTCGAGGAACGGCTCCAGCTGGTCCTCGTCCCAGCGCCCGCCGGCCTCGGCTGGCAGCCCCGAGAGCTTGACGTACACCTGCGGATGCCGCGCGAGCTGCGCGAGGTCCCAGCGCCACTGCGACGACGGCCGCAGCGGCTCATCGTCGGTTCCGACGGCCGGCTTGCCCATGTGGTCGAGCACGATCCGCAGCTCGGGAACGGCTTCGGCGAGCGCGGTCACGTCGGCGATCTGGTGCTCCCGCACGCAGGCGTCGAAGGTCAAGCCGCGGGATGCCACGGCGCGGGCGCCCTCGAGGAACTCCGGGGTGCGCGCGAACCCGTCCTTCTCGCCCTGCAGCAGGTGCCGCACGCCGACGACGCGCTCGTAGGCGGCCAGCTCGTCGAGGTGCTTCACAGTCCTGCGCCCTCGGTCCAGCCTGGCGCCCGCGACGATCGCGACGACACCGCTCTCGAGAGCGATCGAGTCCACCCAGCGCACCTCGTCGATCGCCTGCTTCTCGACCGGGTCGGCCTGCACGAAGATCGCGACCTGCTCGGCGACATCCTCGATCTGGTCGTCGAGCAGCTGCTCCGCGGCGAAGGTGCTGTTCAGGTCTCCTTCGAGCCAGCGATAGGTCAGATGAGTGGGGTCCCAGAGGTGCAGGTGGGAGTCGACGACGCGCATGTCTCCCATCCTGCCCCAGACATCCGATCATTGTGCGAGGATGTCGCCATGGCAGTGACTGATGAGGCGATCGAGAAGATCAAGGCGATGATCGTCTCCGGCGAACTGGGCCCGGGCGACCGGCTGCCGCCGGAGAAGGAGCTCGCCGAGCGGCTGGGCCTCTCCCGCAATTCGATGCGCGAGGCGGTCAAGGCACTCGAGGTGATCCGCGTGCTCGACGTGCGCCGCGGCGACGGCACCTACGTGACCAGTCTGGAGCCGCACCTGCTGCTCGAGGCGATCACCTTCGTGGTCGACCTGCATGACGACGACTCGCTGCTCGAGCTGTTCGCCGTCAGGCGGATGCTGGAATCCCAGGCCACCGGCCTCGCCGCCGGCAATGCGACAGCCGAAGAGGCAGCGGCCCTGCAGGAGGAGGTCGCCTCCGTCGACTCCGACACCGTCTCGCTCGACGACCTGGTCGCCCATGACATGCGCTTCCACCGCGAGATCGTGCGGCTGACCGGGAACGACTACCTGGCGAGCCTGATCGAGAGCCTGAGCAGCCAGACCGTTCGCGCGCGGGTCTGGCGCGGCCTCACCGAGCAGAACGCGCTGGATCGCACGCTGTCCGAGCACCGCGCGATCGCGGACGCGATCGCCCAGCACGACTCGGCGCTTGCGACCTCGCTGGCCACGGCGCACATCGCCGGTGTGGAGCGCTGGCTGCGTCAGGCCGCGGAGGCCTGAGGCAGGTTTCAGCCGCCCAGACGCACCATGGTCTCGTCGAACTCCGCCGCAGACGCGTCGCTCGTCGGGTCGAGGAGCATCGCCTCGATCACGTCGGGAGCGGCCGTGAAGTAGGGGATGCCCGCCTCACGCAGGACGACGATGTCGGCCGGGGAGCGCAGGCTGGCCGCCAGCACGTTGGTGCCGCTGCCCTCGCAGACCGCCTGCATGCGCGTGATCATCGCGTCGCCGTCGATCCCGGCATCCCGCATCCGGCCCAGGTACGGAGCGACGTAGTGCGCACCGATGCTCGCGCAGGCGAGCGCCTGCGCGACCGAGTACACCGCGGTGACCAGCACGGTCGCCCCGCCGCGCACGAGGGCGGTCGCCGCGGCGAACCCCTCCGCCGTCGCGGGGACCTTCACCGCCACGCGGTCGCCGAGGGCGAGGATGCGCTCGGCGTTGCGCAGGTAGGCGTCGCGATCCGCGCCCCAGGTCTGGAAGAACACCTCGTGCGCTCCCCTGCTCACCCAGTCGGCGTACAGCCCGGGGATCTCCGCTGCGGTGCGTCCGCCGCGCTCGAGGATGGTGGGGTTCGTCGTCACCCCGTGCACGACGCCGGTCGCGAGCAGTGCGTTCACGCGGTCGCCGTCGGCGCTGTCCACGTACAGGCGGGGTGCGGTCATGCGAGAGCTCCTTCCCCAACCTGTCGTTACAGGTTCGGATGCCGCTAATGTAATGACAGCGTTCCCCACTGTCAAAAGGACCGCACATCGACGACGATCGAGGAGTCCCATGCCGGCCCAGCAGACCGATCGCTCCGGCGTGGTCATCGTCGGAAGCGTCACGGCGGACGTGACCACCTTCTCGCAGCGGCTTCCCGCCCGCGGCGAGACCATCCTCGGCGACCAGTTCACCCTTCTTCTGGGCGGGAAAGGTGCGAACCAGGCAGTCGCCGCCGGTCAGGCCGGCGCTCGGACGAGCTTCGTCGGATGCGTCGGCGACGACCTGTTCCACGACCTCGTCGTCGACGGGCTGAGCGCCGCAGGCGTCGACCTCACCCACCTCCGCACCGTGCCGGGCCCGACCGGCATCGCGCACATCCGCGTGGACGCCTCCGCGCAGAACGACATCGTCATGGTCCCGCTCGCGAACGCGCACCTGAGCACCGAGCAGATCGACTCCGCGCTCGAGGCACTCGCCCCGACCACGTCGGTGCTGCTCACACAGCTCGAGACCCCTTCGGCCCTCACCCGGCACATCACCGCCCGCGGTCAGCAGCTCGGCATGACCGTCGTGCTCGACCCGGCTCCGGCCGCTCCGCTCGACCCGGACGTCTGGCCGAACATCGACATCGTCACCCCGAACGAGACCGAGGCGACGCTGCTCAGTGGCATCGAGGTCACAGACGCCGCCTCCGCCGAGCGCGCCGGGCGCTGGTTCCTCGAGCAGGGCGTCGGCGCTGCCGTCATCACCATGGCCGAGAAGGGCTCCTGCGTGGTGACCCCCGAGGGCACCACGTTCATCGATCCGATCCCGGTGGAACCCGTCGACACGACCGCCGCCGGCGACGCGTACGCCGGCTACCTCGGCGCCGCGCTCGCCGACGGCTGGCCGCTGGATCGGGCCACGGCTCTCGCCAGCGCCGCCGGCGCCATCACCGTCACCAGGCAGGGCGCGTCGCCCAGCCTGCCGCACCGCGCCGAGGTCGATGACCTGCTCGCGGCATCCCGCGTCTGAACGCCTCTGAAGGAGCATCCGCATGCGAAAGACCGCCACCACGATCAACCCCGCGCTGTCGCGGGTGATCAGCGAGACCGGGCACACCGACCTCATCGTCGTCACCGATGCCGGGCTGCCGATCCCACCGGGCTCGGAGCGCATCGACCTGGCCTACCGTCCCGGTGCACCGGCATTCCTCGACGTGCTCGACACCGTGCTCGCCGAGCTGGTGGTCGAGGGCGCGACGGTCTCCGCCGAGATCGCCGAGCAGAGCCCGCAGGTGCTGGCCGCACTGCGGGAACGACTCCCCGGCATCGAGATCGAGCTCATCCCGCACATCGAGTTCAAGAAGCGCACCCAGGGTGCGCGCGCCTTCGTGCGCTCGGGCGAGTACACGCCCTATGCGAACGTCATCCTGCACGCGGGGGTGGCGTACTGATCATGACCGACTCCATCGAAGCGATCGACCGGCACTCCGCGGCGCCGATGTACGACCAGCTGCGCCAACTGATCGTCGACGGCATCGAACGCGACGGCCTG
>JAITUD010000311.1 GCA_031286555.1 Microbacterium sp.
ATCAGGTGCGTCTTCCCCTACGACCTGAGCCACGGATGCTGGCGGACTATGCGGTTATACGGCGATTATCGCCGACATTCCGAGGAATGACAAGCATGTAACACAGAACGGCCCCGATCTGAGATCGGGGCCGTTCCGAGGAGAGCACAGAAGATCAGGCCTCGCTCATCGCGAGCTTCTCCTGCTGACCCTTGGCTGCGTAGTACGCGGCGCGAGCGGCATCCTTGCGGGCCTGCTCGGCGTAGCCGGCCTCGAGGACGTCCTGAGGGACCTCGACCTGGGTGTGCTGGTCGGTGCCGTGGTACTTCTCGATGTAGGCGTCGAGCTCGGGGCCCGAGGTCCACGAGGTGATCAGGCAGTAGCGCGGCTCGGTGCCGTTGTGGGTGGTCGCGTGCCACAGACGCTGCGTGTCGACGATGAGCTGAGCGCCGGCCGGCAGGGCGATGCGGTACTCGATGCTGGGGTCGGTGCGGTTCTCACGCAGGACGAAGTAGCTGTCCTTGTCGTCGGTGAGGTTGAAGAACCCGCGCACGACCCAGCCGGTGCCGTCCGGGTTCAGACGGTTGTTGTCGTCCTGGTGCAGGTTGTAGAGGCAGTCGCCGTAGGGCGTGGGCTGCAGCTCGATGACGCGGCAGCGGCCGACGTTGGCACCGGGCTCCTGCGCACGCGCGGTCAGCGTCGGGGCGATGGCGGTCTGCGACTCGATCCAGACGCCGTCCTTGTCGGTGCGCGGCGGCTTGTGGTTCCAGAAGCCGTTGCACTCGATCTCACCCTTCGCGCTGGCGAGAGGCGAGAAGCGGGTGTCCCCCGAGGACTTCCAGTCGACATACTCGATGTCGAGCCATTCCTTCGGGTCCATTTCCCCGCCGTAGCTGTCGAGGATGACGAAACCCTTGTCCTCAAGGGCTGCGGACTTGATGTATCCCATGATCGAGTCATGTCCTTTCGTAATGGGCCAGCGAAGTTTTAACAGGCCCTACTTAGGTAAGCCTACCTCCCGTCCCTGGACGCGCCCGAGCGGCGGGCCGGACAAAAGACACCCGCGGATAGACTCGTCACGGCGGACCCCGTCTTCCCGCCGCACACGGAGGCATCACCCAGTCATGGCCACGGCAACCAACGTCGAAGCGACCGCAACGAGCACGATCGAATGGCTGTCGGCACCGTCGACGAACATCGTCGTCCCGGTGTATCAGCGCCAGTACAGGTGGGACATCGGCGGATGCGAAAGGCTGCTCTCCGACATCCGAGCCGTCGCCGCGGAGGATGCCGCGCACCGGCACTTCATCGGCTCGATCCTGTCGGCGGAGAACACCTCCGCCGAGGGCGCCGAGCTGATCCTGATCGACGGGCAGCAGCGTGTGACCACGCTGATGCTGCTGGTGGCCGCACTGCACCACACCGTGCGCGAGAGCGACCCTGCGATGGCCGCGGAGCTGGAGCGGGTGCTCGTGCGCGCCGACGATCCCGCCCGGACCAAGCTCCGCCCTCATCATGCCTGGGCCGAGCTCTACGACTCCGTCGTCCTGGAGCGGCGCGACGATGCCGATCGCGAGTCGCGGTTCGATGACAACTACGCGTTCTTCCGCAGCCAGGTGCACGCCGACGAGGCGCCCCGCATCTGGGAGGGCCTGAAGAAGCTCGAGCACGTCTCGATCACACTCGGCGCGGCCGCGAACGCGCAGCAGATCTTCGAGAGCCTGAACTCGACGGGCGAGCCGCTGCGCGACCACGAGCTCATCCACAACTACATCCTGATGGGCCTCTCGCACGGCGAGCAGCTCGAGGTCGAGGAGCAGTACTGGCTGCCGATCGAGCGCCTCACCGGCGAGACGATCGGCGCGTTCTGGCGGCACTACCTGGTGATGCTCACCGGCCGCGAGGTGGACGTCGCCGGTGAGCGCGGCGTGTACAGCGCGTTCCGCGCCACGTTCCCGCGGCTCGACATCGAGCACCTCCGTGCGGATGCCGCGCAGTGGCGCGAGTTCGCCGAGATCTACAGCGTCCTGCTGGATCCGTCGCGTGAGGAGGATGCCGGCGTCCGCGCTCAGCTCGGCTTCGTGAACACCTTCGGCCGAGCCGCCTATCCGCTCGTGATGAGCGCCTATCACGACCACGCGCACGGCATCATCACCCGTGACGAGCTGATCCGCACGATGGAGTGGGTGCAGGCGCTGCTGCTGCGGCGCACGGTGGTCGGTCTGCCCACAGACCGCCTGATCGCACGTCTGTGCCGCGCACGGTCGGAGGGGAACGACGCACTGATGCGCGCCATCGCGCGCATCACTCCGTCCGACGAGCGGGTGAGCGCCGTGCTGAAGTACAGCGAACTGCCGTACGCCTCGTACGTGCTGGGGCGCCTGCTCGATGTCGAGGATGTGAGCGGGTACGACGTCGAGCACATCGTGCCCGCCGCCCCCGGTGACGTCTGGAGCGGCGACGGAAACCGGCTGTGGAGCGAGTACACCGAGGACGAGCAGAACAGCCACCGTGCGCTGACGCCGACGCTGGGCAACCTGACTCTCCTCGAGGAGCGGCTCGCCGAGCGGGTGTTCGGCGCCTCCTTCCCGGACAAGCGAGCCGACGCGTACTCCCGCAGCGGCGTCGCCGGCACCCGTGCGCTGGCGGATCTGCCGTCCTGGGGCACCGCCGCGATCGCCGAGCGCACCGTGCGACTCACCGCCGCGTTCCTGCGCATCTGGGCCCGGCCCGACCTGCCCGAGATCGACGACGACGGCCTGACCCCGATCCTCGACGCCGTGCGCCGGCGCGGCTGGCCGGCCGGCTGGGAGCGCGAATTCGACTACGTCGAGTACCGCGGCGAGCACTGGGAGGTCAAGGACGTCCGGTACCTGTTCAACCGGGTCTTCCGCCGCGCCTGGACCGATGACCGTCCGGCCGCGCTGGCCTACAGCGCCGCACACGGCGGCCCGCTCTACGAAGAGATGGCCTGGAAGGGCCACTGGGACGACTTCGGCGGCATCCACTTCTACATGGGCTGGGACTCCCACTACATGATGGGTGCCGTGCAGGGCGTGCTGGAGGAGTCCGGCATCGCCGCCGAGGTGTTCGTGAAGTACTCCTACATCGGGAACGTGATGTGATGACCGCACTGGTGCGACGTATGCAGGATCTGACCGTGACCGAGCACACCCTCACGGTGCCGCTGGTCTGGGACGACGAGTCCGACAGCCGGACGATCGAGGTGTTCGCCACCGTCGTCGCCCGCGAGGGCGGCGACGATCTGCCCTACCTCGTGTTCCTTCAGGGCGGGCCGGGGTTCGAGGCGCCTCGCGCGTTCCACTCCCCCGCGTCCCCGTCATGGCTGGACATCGCGCTGCGCGATCACCGCGTCGTGATGCTCGACCAGCGCGGCACCGGGCGCTCCACACCGGTCGGCGACCGGTTGCTGGAGGAGCTCGGCTCCCAGGCCACGGCCGAGTACCTCACGCATCTGCGTGCCGACTCGATCGTGAAGGATGCCGAGGCGCTGCGCGCTGAGCTCGGTGCCGAGACCTGGAACCTGCTCGGGCAGTCGTTCGGCGGTTTCACCGTGCTCACCTACCTGTCGACGCACGCGTCGTCCCTGGACCGCGTCTACACGACGGGCGGCCTGAGCACCGTGGAGCACACGGTCGACGAGGTCTACACGCTCAGCTACGACAAGATGCGCATCGCCTCGGAGAAGTACTACCGGCGCTTCCCCGAGCACCGCGAGCGGATGCGGAAGCTCGTCGACCTCGCCGCCTCCGGCGAGCTCGTCCTGCCCGACGGTGAGATCGTGTCGCCCTCACGCCTGCGCTCGGTCGGCTCCGCGCTGGGCACGAACGACGGCTGGCAGACGGTCTGGTCGCTGCTCGAGCTCGAGCCGACCACCAACGCGTTCCGCTACGACCTGGCATCCGCGATGCCGTTCGGCGGACGCAACCCGCTCTACTTCGCATTCCACGAGTCCTGCTACGCCGACGCGCAGACGACGAGGTGGTCGGCTGAGCGTGTGGAGCCTGCGGACTTCGCCTCGGACGTGACGCTGTTCACCGGCGAGCACATCCGCAAGGAATGGACCGAGACGGTGCCCGCCTTCCGGCCATGGCGCGAGGTGGCCCTCACTCTGGCCGAGCACGAGTGGCCGGCGCTCTACGACGCGGAGGCCCTCGCGGCGTCCGGGGCGCGGGGCGCGGCCGCGGTGTACGTCAACGACGTGTACGTGTCGCTGGAGCACTCGCTGGAGACCGCCCGGCTGCTGCCGGACCTGAAGCTCTGGGTGACCAGCGAGCACGAGCACAACGGTCTCCGGTCGGGAGACGTGTTCGAGCGCCTGCTCGACCTCGCGCACGACCGCCGGGTGCGCTGACGCGCATTCGGTAGGGCGGGTGGGACTTGAACCCACGATCGTCGGGTTATGAGCCCGCTGCCTTGACCAGCTTGGCCACCGCCCCTAGGTTCTCCAGCCTACCGGGCTGCGTCAGAGTGCCGTCGCACCGCGGTGCGTCCGGGTGTGGCGCAGATAGATCTCGGCGTTCTCGATGAGGCCTGCTCGTTCCTCGTCCGAGAGCTCACGGCGCACCTTGGCGGGGACTCCCGCGACCAGCGACCCGTCCGGCACCTCGGTGCCGCCGAGCACGACCGCGCCGCCGGCGATCAGGCATCCCCTGCCGATCACCGCGCCGGAGAGCACGACCGCTCCCATCCCGACCAGCGACCCGTCACCGATCGTGCAGCCGTGCACGACCGCATTGTGCCCGATCGAGACCCGCTCGCCCACGACGACGCCATGGCCGCTGTCGACGTGCACCGAGACGTTGTCCTGCACGTTGCTTCCGGCGCCGATCGAGATCGACGCCGAGTCTCCGCGCAGCACCGCGTTGTACCAGACACTCGCGTCCGCGGCCAGGGAGACGTCGCCCACGATGCGCGCGCCGTCGGCCACGAACGCGTCGTCGTGAAGTCGCGGGGTCTTGCCCGGCAGGGCCAGGACGGATGCTGCAGAGGAGACGGTCATGAAGGTGAGACTACCCAAACTTCCGCGTGATTCCGCGCCGGTTAGCGTTGCCTCAGCTTGCTTGCGGAACATTTCACGCTGAGTAGCGTTGACGACAACAGGCAGCGAATCACGATTCCCGGAGGACCACATGAGCGCTTCGAAGACCATCCCCGTCACCGCCGGCGACCCCACCGTCGCAGCTGCGGCGGCCCAGTTCCTGTCCCCCGTCGTCCTCGGCCTGCAGGCCCTGGTCGTCAACGGCAAGCAGGCCCATTGGCACGTGCGCGGCGCCAACTTCATCGGCGTGCACGAGTTCCTAGACACCGTCGTGGCCAACGCGGGCGAGTTCGCCGACACCGCCGCAGAGCGCATCGTCGCCCTCGGTCTGCCGATCGACGCACGCATCAGCACCGTCGCAGAGAAGGCCGGTGCGACGCAGGTCGCTGCGGGCTTCGCCGCCTCGGACGAGCTGGTCCGCGCGGTGATCGCCGACATCGACGCGATCCTCGTCGACGTGAAGGCTGCCGTCGACGGACTCGACGAGGTCGACCTGACCAGCCAGGACGTCGCCATCGAGATCCAGCGCGGCCTCGAGAAGGACCGCTGGTTCCTGTTCTCGCACATCGCGGCCTGACGCCCCACGCACGACGAATGCCCTCGGGAGATCCCGAGGGCATTCGTGCATCCGTCGTCAGTGCGTGCGGCGACCGGCGACGAAAGTCGCCGCAATCGGCATGGCGCGCAGCGCCGAGGCATCCGCCGTCAACGGATCCTTGCCGCACACCGCGAGATCGGCGGCCGCGCCCGGCGTGACGGCGGACGAACCGTCCGTGCCGTGACGCGAACTCGCCCGCAGCGCGACGTCGATGTCGACGCTTTCCTCGGGATGCCAAGGAACACCGTCCGCGCCCTGCCGGGTCACGGCGGCGGAGATCGCCATCCACGGATCGAGCGGAGTGACGGGGGCGTCCGATCCGAAGCGGATACCCGCACCTGCCGCGTGCAGCGAGGCGATCGGATACGCGATCGAGGTCTGCCCCGCCCACAGACGCGCGACGAGGGCCTGGTCGTCCATCGCATGCCAGGGCTGCACGCTCGCGGCCACGCCGAGGCGGGCGAATCGCGCGAGGTCCGCGTGCCGCACCAACTGCGCGTGCTCGATCGTGCCGGCCTGCCTGGTGTCTGTGAACGCGTCCAGCGCGGCCGTCACCGCAAGGTCGCCGATCGCGTGCACTGCGGCCTCGATGCCCGCCGCGGCCGCTCGTCCGAGCAGCTCGTGCAGTCGCTCCGGAGGCACCGTGAGCGCGCCGTGGTTGGCCGGCGCATCGTCGTAGCCGTGACTGCACGCGGCAGTGCGGGTGCCGAGCGACCCGTCGGCGATCACCTTCAGCGCGCCCATCCGCACCAGATCGCTCTCTCCGAGCGCCTCTCCGGTACGCAGTCCTTCGGCGATGGCCTGCTCCAGGTGGTGGGGATAGACGGCGAACTCGACCCGGTGCAGGTCGAAGCCCGCCTCCAGGCGTCGAGCCCAGGCTCCGGCGTTCCAGCCCATGTCGAAGTCGACGAGTCCCACGACACCGCGCGCGGCAGCCCGCCGGGATGCGGCTGCGACGGCCTCATCCGCCATCGCGTCGTCGACCGCGTTCAATCGGCGCGAGATCTCGAACGCCTGCTCCTCGCGCAGCAGTCCGTCGTCGTCCTGGCCCTCGAGGCCCTCCCGGCGCAGCGCCGCCGTGTTCAACCACACGCTGTGCACGTCCGCGTTCAGCAGATAGGTCGGCACGTCGCCCGTGGCGCGGTCGAGCAGATCCAGCGACGGGTCGTCCGGCCAGAGCGCGTCGCGGAATCCGGTGCCGATCCGGCGGCCGTCGGTCAGCGGGGCGACCCGCGACATCCGGTCAGCGGCATCCGCCGCGCTCACCGCGTCGTGCAGCGGCTCGCGCTGGGCGGTGAGCGCCCACTGCACCGTGTGCACGTGGTGATCCCAGAGTCCGGGGATCACCCAGCTGCCATCGCCGTCGAAGACCTCTCCACGCACCTTCAGGTTGCCCGACGGGGCGATGTCGGCGATCACACCATCGCGGATGAGGATGTCGACGGGTTCGTCGGTGGGCAGGAGTTCGCGGCCGGCGCCCGCGACGCGGACGGCGCGCAGCAGCAGATCGGCGCTCATCCGCGGTGCGCCAGACGTGTCTCGTGGGCGCGGCGCATCTCGGCGGCCAGTGCCGGATGCGCGTACTCGCCGTTCCCGTCGAGCTCGGCGATCACGCTCTCGACGATGTCATCGGGCTTGTTCTGACTGAGCTTGCGCTTCGCCGTCACCCTGGTGGGCGTCAGCCGGAAGCCGACCGTGCCCGCTTCGAGCACGCGGACGAACTCGTCGGTGTTCGGCGCCTGCCACATCAGCCGGGGCTGAGGCAGCCGGGACTCGAAGTGCGCGACCAGTTCGTCGAGGATCTTCAGGTTCGCCTGGGTGTCGACGATCTCCGGAATGCCGGCGAGATGCACCGCCACATAGTTCCAGGTCGGCACGGCTTTGACTTCGCCGTACCAGCTCGGCGAGATGTAGCCGTTCGGCCCCTCGAACACCAGCATCAGCTCGGTCTCCCCCAGGTTCAGCACGTGGTCATCAGGCTTGCCGACGTGACCGACCACCGTCAGGTCTTCGCGATCGGGATCGAGCAGCACGGGGTAATGCGAGGCGACCAGGCCGTCAGGGCCGGTCGCGACCAGCGTCGCCCACGGGTTCTGCGCGATCACCCGCCTCAGCTCGGTCACATCGGTCATCGCGAAGCTCGGATTCTGGCGCATGAGACCAGATTACGGCGACGGCGGCCCCGGGATCGCCTCCCCGGGGCCGCCGTTCCGGGCGGTGTCCCTACTTCGATCCCACCAGAGGGATCGCCTGCGTCTTCCACTCCTGGAAGTCGCGATCGTCGGCCATGAACACGTCGATCTGCTCCTTCGTCGCGAGCAGCTTCGGATCGTTGTCGAGGTACTTCTTCGTCTCGCGGGCGATCAGGCCCGACAGGATCAGCAGACCGATGAGGTTCGGAATCGCCATCAGGCCGTTCATCACGTCGGAGAAGGCCCAGACGACGCCGAGCTGCACCGTGCAGCCGATGAACACCACGAGCGAGAAGATCACCCGGAACGGCATCACGGCTCGCCGGCCCATGAGCCGCTCGATGCACCGCTCGCCGTAGTACGACCAGCCCAGGATCGTCGAGCCGGCGAACATCACCAGGCCGATGGTGACGATGTAGTGCCCCCATTCACCCGGCAGGCCGTGCGAGAACGCCTCTCCGGTCATCAGCGCCGCACTGATCTGCTCGCCGGTCTCGGGGTCGGTCATCTTCCACACGCCCGTGGTGATGATCACCAGCCCGGTGCAGGTCACGACGATGATCGTGTCGATGAAGGTCTGCGTCATCGAGACCAGACCCTGACGCACTGGGTGCGTGGTCTTGGCCGCGGCCGCGGCGATCGCCGCGGAGCCCATGCCGGACTCGTTGGAGAAGATGCCACGGGCGACACCGAACTGCACGGCGATGATGATCGCCGACCCGGCGAAGCCGCCGACCGGTGCCGTGCCGGTGAAGGCGTCGGTGAAGATCTGCGCGAAGGCTGCGGGCACATCGGCGATGTTCGCGATCAGGATGTAGAGCGCCCCGAGGACGTAGAAGATGATCATGATCGGCACCAGGCCGGCCGTCACGCGCGCGATCGACTTGATGCCGCCGACCAGGACCAGCATCGCGAACGCGGTGAGCACGAGCCCGGTCACCCAGGTCGGCACGTTGAAGCTGTTCTCCATGTTCGTGGCGATCGAGTTGCCCTGGGTCATGTTGCCGATGCCGAAGCAGGCGAAGACAGCGGCGATCGCGAAGAACAGCGCGAGGAACTTCCCGAACCTGTTCGGGATGCCGCGTTCCAGGTAGTACTGCGGTCCGCCGGATTTCTCGCCAGCAGCATCCGTCTTGCGGAACCGCACTCCGAGGAAGGCCTCGGAGTACTTCGATGCCATGCCGAGCAGGCCGGTCACCCACATCCAGAACAGGGCGCCGGGGCCGCCGATGCCGATCGCGGTGGCGACACCGACGATGTTTCCGGTTCCCACCGTGGCCGCCAGCGCGGTCGTGAGCGCCTGGAACTGGGAGATGTCGCCGTCGTCGGCACCCGGATCCTTGCGGGTGAAGATGCCGAGGCGCAGCGCGGCGCCGAGGCGGAGGAACTGGATGCCGCCGAGGCGGATCGTCAGATAGAGCCCGGTTCCCAGCAGGAGCGGGATGAGGATCCAGGGTCCCCAGATCCAAGAGCTGATCTTCTCGAGTACGGAGTGCAGGCCGGAAAGGTCCATCGGATCTCCTGTCGTGCGTCGTTGCAGAGAGTCCGGTCATCCTTTCACAGCGCGCTCCCAGGTTTCCACCCGGCAACGGTGCGCCGGCGACTCAGTGCTGGCAGGAGGGGCACCAGTACAGCTTGCGCGCGCCGATCTCCTCGAGAGCGATCTCGGTGCCGCATACCCGGCAGGGCAGCCCGGCCCGGTGATAGCACCAGGGCCGGTCGTCGCGACTGGCCATGGCCGCCCGGTACTCGTCCGGAGACAGGTCGTCCATTGTCATCATCTGACCGGTCTCCACGCCGAT
>JAITUD010000317.1 GCA_031286555.1 Microbacterium sp.
TCGTTGATCGTGGGGTAGGCGGGCACCGCGTGCCAGAGCCGGTCGATCGGCACCTCGCCGACGATCGCGATGGTCGCGGCCTGCAGCAGCTCGGCGACATCCGGTCCGGCGAAGGTCGCGCCGATCACGACGTGGCGGTCCTCGTCGACGATCATGCGCGCCTGGCCGCGGTAGTCGTCGGCGTGCACGTAGGTGCCGGCCAGCCACGACAGGTCGTAGTCGATGACCCGCGTGCGCAGGCCTGCGGCATCCGCCTCCGCTGCAGTCAGGCCGACCGCGGCGACCTCGGGATCGGTGAACACGACCTGCGGCACGGCGCGATGGTCGGCTGTCGCGACGTGCGAGCCCCAGGGAGCATCGTCGACGGGGCGTCCGCTCGCGCGTGCGGCGATGACGTCGCCGGCGGCACGCGCCTGGTACTTGCCCTGGTGCGTGAACAGAGCGCGGCGGGTGACATCGCCGACCGCGTAGAGCCAGTCGTATCCGGGCACTCGCAGCGTGTCGTCGGTCTCGAGCCAGGTGCCGGCCGTCAGGCCGAGCGACTCGAGACCCAGGTCGTCGGTGCGCGGGGCGCGGCCGGTCGCGACGAGGATCTCCTCGGCGGTGATCGTCTCGTCGGCGAGGGCGATGTGCACGCCGTCGGGATCGCGATCGACGGATGCCGGAGACGTGCCGGTCAGGATGCGCACGCCCTGCTCGCGCAGTCCGTCTGCGACGAGGTCTGCGGCGAAGGGCTCCAGCTTGCCGAGCATCCGTCCGCGGGCGATCACGGTGACCTGGGTGCCGAACGAGGCGAAAGCGGCGGCCATCTCGGCGGCGACCACGCCGCCGCCGATGACCGCCAACGTGGCCGGCGCGCGCTTCGCGCTGGTCGCCTCGCGGCTGGTCCACGGCTTCGCGTCCTGCAAGCCCGGGATGCCGGGGATCGCTGCGCTCGACCCGGTGACGACTGCCACAGCGTGCCGGGCGGTGAGGACGACGCCGGCCGCGGCGACCTCGACCTGCTTCGGGCCGACGAATCGGCCGTGGCCGCGGATCAGGTCGATGCCCGCACCCTCGACCCAGCGCACCTGGCTGTCGTCGTTCCAATGGTTCACGACCTCGTCGCGGTGCGCGAGCACGGCTTCGACGTCGAGGTCGCCGGTGATCGCGGCGGCTGCGCCGGGCACACGGCGTGCGGCGCGCAGCGCGGACGCCGGTCGGAGCAGCGCCTTCGACGGCATGCACGCCCAATAGGAGCATTCGCCGCCGACGAGTTCATCCTCGACGATCACGACGGACAGGCCGCCCTGCACGGCGCGGTCGGCGACGTTCTCGCCGACGGCTCCGCCGCCCAGCACGATCAGGTCGTATTCGGTCTGCATCGGAGCCCCTTCCGCGCGGTGGTCGCCATGCTAGTCGCTCCGGTTCGAAAGCGGGGCGGGTCAGGTGGCGGAGACCTGGGCCTCGGCGTGGGCATCGGCGCGCTCCTGCAGGGCGGAGCGCTGTCGCAGCGGAGGAGCCTTGAAGAACAGGGTGAGCACGAACGTGCCGAGCATGCCGATGAAGCCGACCCAGTAGATCGTGATCGTCGACGCGGTGAACCCGGTGAGGAACGGTCGGGTCAGTGCAGCATCCGCTCCGATCAGGAACGACGTGTCGCTGATGCTCGACCCGCCCCCGGTGGCCTTCGCCGTCGAGCCGGAGAGCTTCTTCTCGATCGCCGGAACGGCCTTGTCGACGACCGCCTGCCGCTGCGCGGCATCCGTGTAGTCGACGGCCAGCTTGCCGTCGACGACCGAGACCCCGGCCTTCGTGGCCGCCGCATCGAGGGCCTTCGTCGTCGCGGCCGGCAGAGCCGCCGCCACCTGCGCGTCGATCACGGCGGATGCCTGATCCGCGGGGACCGCCCCGGCGGCGACCTGCGCCTGCACCGCGGCGGTGACCTGTTGGGTGACCGCCGCTTTCGCGGCATCCGTCACCTGCGTCGTGGCGGCGTCCAGACTCTGCGCGACCTGCGCCTCGATCGGCGTGACGATCGGCGTCCAGATCTGCTTCATCACGGCGGCGTTCGCAGGATCGGATGCCACGGACGGTGTCATCGCGGCATCCAGCGCCGCCGTCAGATCCGAGCGATCCGACATCGACGTGGCGATGTTCTGCGGCATGACGGCGAACAGGATCGAGAGCATCACGGCGGCGCCGAGCGTGCCGCCGATCTGCCGGAAGAAGGTCGCAGAGCTGGTCGCGACCCCCATGTCGGCGGCCGGCACGGCGTTCTGCGTCGCGAGCGTGAGCGACTGCATGATCATGCCCAGCCCGACGCCGATCACGATCATGCTCGTCGCGAGGTACCAGATCGGGGTGTCGACCGCGAGGCGCGTCATCAGCAGGTAGCCGACGCCGACACAGGCGGTGCCGATGACGGGGAAGATCCGGTACCGCCCGGTGCGCGAGACGAGCAGACCAGACGAGATGGACGAGATCATCATGCCGCCGACCATGGGCAGCATCGCGAAGCCGGAGTTCGTGGGCGAGAGGCCGAGCACGATCTGCAGGTACAGCGGGATGGTCATCATCGCGCCGAACATCCCGAAGCCGACCAGGAAGCCGAGCAGCGTCGACATCGAGAACGCGCCGGATCGGAACAGCTTCAGCGGGATGATCGCGTCGCTGCGCATCGCGCGCTCGATGAGCAGAAATGCGGTCAGGCCGATCGCCGAGAGGACGTAGCAGGCGATCGCGCCGGCCGATCCCCAGCCCCACTGCTGCCCCTCCTCGGCGACGAGCAGCATCGGCACCAGTGCGACGACCACGGCCGTCGCACCCCACCAGTCGATCCGCGGATGGCCGTGATCGTCGCCGATCTTCGGCAGGTGCAGGAACACGAGCACCATGCCCAGCGCGATCAGCCCGACTGGCACGTTCAGCAGGAAGACCCACCGCCAGCCCGGGATCCAGAGGATCTGGTCGGCCCCGGCGAAGACGCCGCCGATCAGCGGGCCGATCACCGCGGACACACCGAACACCGCCAGGAACAGTCCCTGGTACTTGGCGCGCTCGCGCGGCGCGAGGATGTCGCCCATGATCGCGAGGGGCACCGACATCAGCGCGCCGGCGCCGATGCCCTGCAGCGCGCGGAAGCCGGCGAGCATCTCCATCGACGTCGAGAACGCCGACAGCAGCGACCCGACGATGAACATCACGATGCCGAAGATGTAGATCGGACGCCGGCCGAAGATGTCGGAGAGCTTGCCGTAGATCGGCACCATGATCGTCGAGGTGATCAGGTAGGCCGTCGTCACCCAGGCCTGCTGATCGAGACCGTTCAGATCGTCGCCTATCGTGCGGATGGCGGTGGACACGACGGTCTGGTCGAGCGACGACAGGAACATGCCGGCCATCAGTCCGAAGATCACCAGCATGATCTGCCGGTGCGTCATGATCGGTGCGCGTGCCGCGGCGGCGGCCTTCAGCGATGCGCGGGTCGGAGCCTCACGGGTCTGGGTATCGATGGCCATCGGACGTCCTCTCGGGAAAGAGGCGATCCGCCGGCGGATCGTCGTCGTACTACCTGGTAAATCCTGGCACTTTCCAGCCCCGGTGGACCCTGCTCATCGAGAACTCACAGCGTCAGGCGCGGGCCGCGATCGCGGCGGCGTCGACGCCGGAGGGCAGGGCGCCGAACAGGGCACCGGTCGCGAAACCCGACGACGGGCCGAGGCGGGATGCCACGAAGCCGTCGGCCACGGCCGCGGGGGCGTGCTGGACGAGCAGCGATCCCTGCAGAGCCAGCGCCAGCGCCCCGACCAGCTCCCTCGCGCGCAGCTCGGGCGACGGATCGGATGCCACGGCGCGCACCAGCGCGCGGGTGCGATCCAGGTGCGCGTCGAGCCGGGCATCCGCTCCGCGCGCCCGCGAGACCTCGGCGTCGAACGCCTCGAACGCGCCGGGCTCGCGACCGAGCGCGCGCAGCACGTCGAGGGCGATCACGTTGCCCGACCCCTCCCACACGGCCATGACCGGCTGCTCGCGGTATCGCATGGCGAGCGGGAAGTCCTCCGTGATGCCGTTGCCGCCCAGGCACTCCAGGGCCTCGGCGGCGTGCGCGGGACCGCGCTTGCACGCCCAGTACTTCATGACGGCCGTGCCCAGCCGGGTGAACGCGACGTCCTGCTCCGAGGCATCCGTGTCGTAGGCGCGGGCCAACCGCAGGGCGGCGGCCGTGACTCCCTCGACCTCGAGCTGCAGGTCGGCGATCACGCCGGTCATCGCGGGCTGGTCGATCAGCGTCCGTCCGAACGCCGCGCGGTGCCGCGCGTGCCAGGATGCCTCGGCGACGGCCTG
>JAITUD010000325.1 GCA_031286555.1 Microbacterium sp.
AGGAAGTAGTGGTTCTCGATGCGCGCGAACGCCGTCGCGTGCTCCGCCTCGGTGGCGGACGCGATCTGTGCGGCATCCGGTCGCAGCGTGACGGTGGACGCCTCCCAGCGCGTCCAGGCGACCGCCGCCGGCACGTGCACCGCGGGGTCGGGATCGCTGAGCCGGCGGTGGTAGGCCTGGATCAGGCGATTGCGCTCGAGCACCGGGATCTGCGCGAGGTAGTCCTCCCACAGATCGGGGAAGATCGCCGATGCCCCGCCCTCGTAGAACCACTCCAGCTCATGCCTGCGCAGGGTGAAGATGCCGCGCAGCACGAGCTCGGTCACCGCATCGGGATGCGTCTGCGCGTAGGCCAGCGCGAGCGCGCTGCCCCAGGAGCCGCCGAACACCTGCCACGCTCTGATGCCCAGGTTGCGCCGCAGCAGCTCCATGTCGGCGACCAGGTGCCAGGTGGTGTTGAAGCGCAGGTCGGCGGCCGGATCGCTCACGTGCGGGGTGCTTCGGCCGCATCCGCGCTGGTCGAATAGCACGATCCGATAGACCTCGGGATCGAAGAACCGGCGCTGCCACGGTGAGGTGCCGCTGCCCGGCCCACCGTGCAGGAACACCACCGGCTTGCCGTCGGGATTGCCGCTCTGCTCCCAGTAGATGCGATTGCCGTCGCCCACGATGAGCTCGCCGGTGCCGTACGGCTCGATCGGCGGATACAGCGCGTCCAGATCCATCCTTCAACCCCCCGGTCGTTCGGACTGCGTCCCTCTCAACCTAGTGCCGCGGGGGCTACAGCTTGTTCCCCGGCACCGAGAAGGTGTCGCACACGTCGAGGCCGTTCTTGTACCCGTCGGCGAACCATGCCTGGCGCTGCTCACTGGTGCCGTGCGTGAAGCTCTCCGGGTTGACGAAGCCGGACTGCTCCTGGATGTGGTCGTCGCCGACGGTGAACGCCGCGTTCAGGGCGTCCCTGATCTGCGCCTCGGTCGGCTTCTTGATGAAGGGTCTGTCGTTCTTGTCGCGCTGATCGGCGATGTCGCCGAGCCAAGCCCCCGCGTAGCAGTCCGCCTGCAGCTCGGTGCGCACCCCGTTGCTCGACGGCCCCGTGCCGTTGTTCGGGTACTTGTCCATCGTGCCGGTGATGTTCTGGATGTGGTGCCCCCACTCGTGGCCCACGATGTACAGCTGCGCGAGCTCACCGGCGGATGCTCCGAACTGCTGCCTCATCAGCTGGAAGAAGGTGGGATCGAGGTACACGCCCTGCTCGGGCGGGCAGTAGAACGGACCGACAGCGTTCGACGCCGTTCCGCACTGCGTGGGCGTCTGCCCGTTCACGACGGTCAGCGTCGGCGCGACATAGCCCTTGACGTGCTGCGCCCAGTAGTCGTTCAACACGACCTCGGCACCCGCCATGCGGCAGTCGTCGTTCGTGTTCGCATCCTCACCGGTCTTGCACTCGGTCAGCGTGCCGCCGTCGGATGCCGCGGGCTGCTGCTCCCCGCCGGACAGACCGCCGACCAGACCGGACAGGTCGATGCCGAACAGCGGCCCCGCGAGCAGGGCGATGATCGCGACGATGCCGACGGCACCGCCGCCGGCGATCGCCGTCGTCCGCCCCCGCCGACGCGTCTTGTTGCCGGAGATGTCGGCGTCAGGATTGAACGTCATGCTGAAAACGTACCCCCGCGTCCAGTTCTGCGCATACGTCATAGGCTCGTTCCATGGCGACCACCATCACCCTCACCGGAGCCGGCGGACAGATCGGCTATGCACTGCTCTTCCGCATCGCGGCGGGCGACCTGCTCGGACCGGACGAACACGTCCGGCTGCGACTGCTGGAGATCCCGCAGGGCCTGAAGGCGGCGGAGGGCGCGGCCCTCGAACTGCAGGACGCCGCATTCGGGCTGCTCGAGGACGTGGAGGTCACCGACGATGCGTCGGTCGGCTTCGACGGCGCGAACCTCGCGCTGCTGGTCGGCGCCCGCCCACGCGGCCCCGGGATGGAGCGCGGCGATCTGCTCGCGGCCAACGGCGGGATCTTCGCGCCTCAGGGTCGAGCGATCGCCGCGCATGCGGCATCCGACGTGCGCGTGAGCGTGGTGGGCAACCCCGCCAACACGAACGCCTTGATCGCCGCGGCCGCGGCGGACGGCGTGCCTGCGGAGCAGTTCAGTGCGCTCACCCGACTGGATGAGAATCGTGCGAGAGCACAGCTCGCCGCGGCGCTCGGCGCCCCTGTCGCCGGCATCCGCGGTGTGACGATCTGGGGCAACCACTCGGCCACCCAGTACCCCGACATCTCGCACGCGACGGTCGCGGGCCGCCCCGCGGCCGATGCCCTCGCCGAGCGCGTCGGCGACGTCGACGCCTGGCTCGACGGCACGTTCATCCCCAGGGTCGCGAAGCGCGGCGCCGAGATCATCGAGGTGAGGGGCTCGTCCTCGGTGGCCTCCGCGGCGAGCGCGACGATCGATCATGTGCGCGACTGGGTGCAGGGCGCCGAGTGGACCAGCGCCGCGGTCGTGTCCCGCGGCGAGTACGGCGTGCCCGAGGGCCTTGTCTCGTCGTTCCCGGTGCGCTCCGTCGGGGGTCGCTGGCAGATCATCGAGGGACTCGACATCGACGAGCGCTCGCGGGCGCGCATCGACGCCTCGGTCGCAGAGCTCGTGGACGAGCGAGAGGCCGTGCGCGCGCTCGGGCTGCTCTGAGGGGCCGCCCTTCCCCCGTGAGTCAGGCAGAATAGGGGAAGGAGGTACGGCGATGGACGACGTGACGAGCAGCCCCGGACGACCGGCGGCGATCGAGGACGCGCTGACCAGCCCGCTGAATCTGCCTCACGCGGCCGCTCAGTGCCCCAAGTGCTTCACCGAGCTGCAGCAGAACGACAACTGGTGGTCGGCTCGTCCTGACGGGGCGAAGCTGGTCGGTCTTGTCGTGAGCCGCGACGGCATGCCGTCCGTGGTCGAGCAGCGCGACGATCTCACCCGCTTCGGAGTGCCGATCGAGGGGTTCCGGCATCCGGCCCCCGAGATCCTGGAGAGCTGGGGCGACCGCCTCGCCCGCCTGATCGACACCCTGGTGCCCGGCGACGTGCTTGTCGTCGCGACGATCCACGCGCTGGGCCGCGACATCGACGAGGAGACCCGCACCGTCTCCGAGCTGCGTCGCCGCGGCATCATGGTGAAGGTGCTGAACCACCACGCACGCCACCTCGCCGACGCGGGGCGCTGAGCACCGAGGTCAGCCCTTGGCGGCGAGCAGTTCGTCGCGCAGCGACGGCGGATGCTCCGCGCTGAAGTACGAGGCCGCGATGAACTCGTCGAACAGCGCGCACATCATGTTCTCCAGCTCGCCCAGGGGCGTGGAGAACCGGGCCATCACCATCTGCTTGGTGCCGGGGACCGGTATCCAGTAGTCGGCGATCAGCCGCAGAGTGCCATCGTCCTCGCCACCGTCCTGGACGGGCTCCACGCGGTGTGTGCGCAGTGCACCACCGGAGGGGCCTCGCACCTCGATCATCGTGGCGTGGGCGACGGGATCCAGCCGCTTCAGCCCTTCGACCATGACCTGCAGCACCTTCTGCGGCGCGGTGCCGATGGCGGGGCTCATCCGCAGGTCGGCGGGCTCGAAGACGAGCAGCGTCACCGGCAGCGGAGTGCCGACGGCGATCTCGGTGGCG
>JAITUD010000328.1 GCA_031286555.1 Microbacterium sp.
TTCTCGGTGGGCATGTGCAGCTCTTCGGCGGTGGCCTCCACCACCGGGCGCGCGGCCTTGAGCCGGGCATCCGCCTCGGGATTGCGGTCCGCCCACGCGCGCGGCGGCGGCAGTGCATCGCTGGGCACGCGCTCTCGCGGCAGGTCGGTCGTGGCACGACCGCGCTCGATCGCGTTCCACCAGCGGTCGAGCTGCGACCTGCTCGCGCGGCCGTTGAACTCCTTGAGCCCGGCCAGGGCCTGCTTGCTGGACGGGCCGGCGAGCAGCGCGGCGAGCAGGGCGCGATCCGGCACGAGCCGGCCGGGGGAGACGTCCATCTCCTTCGCGTACTCCTCGCGAGCCGTCCACAGCTCACGGGCCACGGCGAGATTGCGGGCTCCGCGCACCTTGTGCAGACCGCTGAGCCGGCGCCACGGATCCTCCCGCGGCGGCTTCGGCGCACGCGAGAGCGTGGCGGCGAACTCCTCACCGGCGATCTCGGTCTTGCCGGCCTCGGCGAGCTCCACGCGGAGCGCGTCCTCGACGTCGATCAGGTGCAGCACATCCAGCGCGGCGTACTCCAGCCACGGGTCCGGCAGCGGCCGCGTGGACCAGTCCGCCGCGGAGTGCTCCTTCTTCAGCGTGATCCCCAGCGTGTCCTCCACGACGGCGGCGAGCCCGACGCGCTCGTGGCCGAGCAGCCGAGACGCCAGCTCGGTGTCGAAGACGGATGCCGGTTCGAGCTGCAGCTCGCGCAGCGATGGGAGATCCTGGCTGGCGGCGTGGAACACCCACTCGGCGCCGCCGATCGCTTCCTGGAGCGGGGCGAAGTCGCCGATCGCGGGCGGGTCGAAGAGGAACACCCCGGCATCCCGTCGGAACACCTGCACCAGGTATGCGCGCTGGGAGTAGCGGAACCCGGACGCCCGCTCGACGTCGACAGCGACCGGTCCGTCCGCCTCGGCGAGCTGTGCCGCCGCCTTCTCGAAGGCCTTGCGATCGGAGATCACTTCATAGTCAGCCACGGCCGCCCTTTCTCGCGCCGAACACGGCGACGTTCTCAGAGCCGGGCGGCAACCCTGCAAGCATACCGACCAGCTCCGCCCAGGCTTCGGCGTGCGGGCGGACCGGTCCCTCCGGTGTCCAGGAGGCGCGCAGTTCGATCTGGGCGCCGTCGCCCTGCTCGGACAGGCCGCCGAAGCCCTTCGAGAGGGTCTTCGTGGAAGTGCCGGACGCCGAGTGGTAGACGGCGTCACGGGACTCGAGCGCGTCGACCAGCCACGACCAGGTCACGTCCGCCAGAAGGGGGTCGGTGCCGATCTCGGGTTCCAGCGGCGCCTGCGCGAACGCGACGATCCGCCAGGGGCCGCCCCATGCCGCAGGCTCTTCCGGATCGTGCAGCAGCACGAAGCGCCCGGTGCCGTAGATCGAGTCGCCGTGATCGTCGGGTCGCACATCGGCGGCGAGCGCAAGCGAGAAGGGCGCGAGTCCGGTGGGTGAGGGGATCTCTCGGACGACGATGTCCGAGCGGAATGCGATCGCGCGCAGCTGCGTCGCAGCGGCGTCGAAGAGCGCAGTGGAATCCGAGGGGGCGGTCACGGCAACAGGCTAGAGTCAGGAGGCGATGAAGAGTCTCAGGCACGCCGTAGCGGTCGTCGTACCCGCACTGCTCGCGGTCGCGGCCGGTGCCGCGATCGCGGTGTTCGCGACGGCGCGCCGGGTGGTCACGCCCACGGCCCGCAGCATGGACACCGAGATCCTCGCCGTCGACACCGGCGCGCAGACGATCGAGCTGCGCCGCACTCCCGACACCGAGCTGCCTGGGCGCTATGGTCTGTTCACGACCGGCACCTACGGGTATGTGAAGCTCGGCGCCGTGCTCAGCGCCGACCAGCGCAAGGTGCGGCGCAAGCTGCTCACGCAGATCGACATCGGAGCGAAGGTCGACCGTGCTGCGGCGTTCAGCGGCTGGTACTACTCGACCCCCGCTGAGCTGCACCTGCCCTACGAGACCGTGCTGATCGGTTCTCCGGCCGGGCCGTGCCCTGCGTGGCTGTTCCCTGCGGCCCCGAATGCCGCGGCATCAGGCCCTCCCGCATCCAAGACCTGGGTCATTCAGGTGCACGGCCGCGGGACGACGCGTGCGGAGTGCCTGCGCGCCGTTCCGGTGTTCCACTCGCTCGGCATGCCGACCCTCGTCGTGTCGTACCGCAACGACGGCGAGGCCCCGCGCAGCAGAGGCGGCTCGTACGCGCTCGGTGCGTCCGAGTGGCGCGACGTCGACGCCGCGATCGGGCACGCGCTGCGGCACGGCGCGGAGCGCATCCTGCTGATGGGCTGGTCGATGGGCGGCGCGATCGCCCTGCAGGCATCCGTCAACTCCGCGCACCGCGAGGCCATCGTCGGGATGGTGCTCGACTCGCCGGTCGTGGACTGGCGCACCGTGCTGCGGTTCCAGGCGCGCGAGGCGGGGCTCGTCGAGCCGCTGCCGGCGCTCGCGATGGAGGCGCTGTCGACGCCGTGGTCGGCCCGTCTCGGCGGGGCCGAGCAGGCCATCCCCTTCGACAGCCTTGACATGGTCGCGCGGGCGTCGGAGCTGTCCGTTCCGATCCTGATCCTGCACAGCGACGACGACGGCTTCGTGCCCTCGGACGCCTCGCATGCGCTGGCAGCCGAGCGACCGGATCTGGTGACCATGCCGACGTTCACCGTCGCCCGGCACACGAAGCTGTGGAACTACGACCAGACCTCGTGGACCACGGCGATCACCGACTGGACCTCCGGGCTCATCGGTTCCTGAGCGCTCAGCGCTTCTGCGTGACCTGGTTCTTGGCGCGCATCAGCATGCCCGTCATCCCGCCGA
>JAITUD010000467.1 GCA_031286555.1 Microbacterium sp.
ATCTACTCGAACGCCGGCATCGACGCGCTGGGCGCGCACGTCGCGGATGCCGCGGGCATGCCGTTCTCGGACTGGATGCTGCGCGAGGTGATCCTTCCGCTCGGCATGGACGACACGGATGTCACGGGACGGCCGTCGGCCGGCGCCCGCTCCTCGATCCACGATCTGCTGATCTTCGGCCGCGAGGTGCTGCGGCCGACGCTGATCCCCTCGGCGCTGCGCGACCTGGCCCTCATGGTGTCGCACCCGGGTCTGCGCGGCGTCGTGCCCGGCTACGGCGGTTTCGCGGACTGCCAGTGGGGGCTCGGGTTCGAGCTCAAGGGCGTCAAGAGCCCGCACTGGCTGGCCGACTCGTTCCCGCCCGAGACGGCGGGGCACTTCGGGGCGCTGGGCAGTTTCCTGTTCATCGACAGGACGCGCGATCTGGCGGCCGCGTTCCTCTCCGGCGTGCCGTTCAGCGATGAGCACAAGCGCATCTGGCCCCCGCTGACCGAGGAGATCGTCGCGCGGTACGGTCGGGTGCTCTAGGCGCCGGGGACGCCGGCGGGCTGAGGCGTCGTCTGGAACAGGCGGCGGTAGCGGTCCTGCAGATCCCGGGCCTCGTCGTCCAGGATCTCGCGCCAGCACTGCGAGGCACGAGCGCGGACCTCAGCGCCGGGGGCGGTGCCGTCTGGCAGCATCTGCAAGACCTCGCCGATCGTCTGCAGGCTCGCGCCGAACTCCTGCGACCAGCGGATGAACTCGACCCTGGCGAGGGACGCGTCGTCGAAGCGGCGCTGGTTTCCCGATGTGCGGTGGCTCGTCAGAAGGCCCTGGTCTTCCCAGAACCGCACGGTGGAGGCCTTCACGCCGCCGCGCCGAGCGAGTTCGCCGACGGTCATCGCCGTTCCATGACTGCGCCGACCGTCGTCCATGGGACGAGGCTACCCGCGGCTGCGCCCCGACGGGCCGTGTTGACTTCCAGTCGGGTCGAAGTTGCACGATCAGGTCATGGAGAAGCACAGCAACAGGATCCTGATCATCGGTGCGACGGGGAACGTCGGCAGAGCATTGGTGGATCGCCTGAGCAGAGCCGGCCACGGCGCGGCGATCCGCGCGCTGGCGCGCCGGCCCGACACCGCGGATCTTCCCGAGGGCGTCGAGGTGGTCGCCGGCGACCTGATGGATCTCGACAGTCTGGCTGCGGCGCTGGAGGGCGTCGACCGCGTGTTCCTGATGTGGCCGCTGGGGAACGGCGAGCAGGCGGCACCGATCCTGGCGCTGCTCGCCGCGCGGGTGCGGCGGGTCGTCTACCTCTCGACGATCGGAGTCCGGGACGACGACACCGACGCACCGGATCCGATCCTGCAGTTCCACACCTACATCGAGAAGGCGATCCGTGCGACGCCTTTGGAGTGGACGTTCGTCCGGTCCGGCGGAATGGCGTCGAACACGCGAGGATGGGCGGCCGAGATCCGGGAGTCGTCGGAGGTCAGCTGGGTCTACGGCGATGCGGGACGAGCTCTGGTGCACGAGGCGGACCTCGCCGAGATCGCCGAGATCGCGCTGCTGACCGATCGTCTGGTCGGAGCCGCTCCGCAGATCACGGGCGCGTCCGTCACGACTCAGAGACAGCAGGCGGCGCTGATCGGTGACGCCATCGGTCGGCCGGTGTCGTGGCAGGAGGTTCGCCCTGAGGCCATCCGCGAGCGGCTGATCGGCTACGGGTGGCCCCGCGAGACGGCGGAGGGGGCGCTCCGGGCCTGGGCGGGCATCGTGGACAGTCCGGAAGTGCCCACCGGCGACTTCGCCGACATCACGGGACATCCGGCGCGTGACTTCGCGCACTGGGCGGCCGACCACGCGGAGGACTTCCGGTGACGAGGCGGCCGGATCCCGCCCGGGTCACGAGCCTCTGACCGCGCGGGCGTACCTCTCCGACAGCAGCTGAAGGCGAGGGATCAGTTCGGGCGGGCTCTCCACGGTGAAGTCCATCATCAGCATCCCGATGTAGGCGGCGACGGTGTCGAGGCTGTCGGCGCCGGTGACCAGCACGCAGTGCTCGGCGTCGATCGGCTCGACCACGCCGACGGTCGGGTTGATCCGGTCGAGCACGCTCTGCGCCGAGGCATCGATGCGCAGGCGGGCGTGCACCTTCCAGCCGCTCGCGGCGATCGTGCGCATCGCGAACGCGGTGTAGTCGCCGCCCTCGAGGGGCTGCGGGGTGAACGGGCGGCGGGTCGGCATCCGCAGCGACATCCAGTCCACCCGGTACGTGCTCCACGTGCCGTCCTGCGGGTCGCGGGCGACGAGGTACCAGCGGCGCTGCCAGCTCAGCAGCCGGTACGGCTCTACGAGCACGGGGGAGTCCTCGTAGTCGAACCGCAGCCACTCCACGTCGCGGATGGCGGCGGCGACGGCGCGCAGCACCGCGGGATCGACCTCGGGATCCGGGGCATCCGTGCCGACGTTCTCCTGGCCGCGATCGATCGTCGAGCCGAGCGCGTCCACGATCGGGCGCAGATGCGCGGGAAGCACCTGCTCGATCTTGGTCAGCGCCCGCGCCCGCACGTCCTCGATCCCGGTGATCCCCGCGGCGGCCTGCAGCCCGACGGTGACCGCAACGGCCTCCTCATCGTCGAGCAGGAGCGGTGGCAGCGACCCGCCCGCTCCGAGGCGGTAGCCGCCGATCGCACCGCGCGCGGCGTCCACCGGGTAGCCGAGCTCGCGGAGCCGCTCGATGTCGGCGCGCACCGTGCGGCCGCTCACGCCCAGCCGCTCGGCGAGCTCCGCTCCGGTGCGCGCGGAGCCGGTCTGCAGCAGCGAGAGCAGGGCGAGCAGGCGGGCGGAAGGACTGGTCATGGGGCATCCGAAAGAAGTTCAGCCATTAGGAACATAATCAGCCTAATAGGCTCATATCGTCGTAGACATGAACAACACCACCGCCCTCGCCATCCGCCCCTTCTCCGTCTCCGTCACCGACGACGAGGTCGCCGACCTGCAGAACCGCCTGGCCCGCACCCGCCTCCCGCAGCCGGCGCCCGCCGACGACTGGACCACCGGCACGCCCAACGACTACCTGCGCGAGGCTCTCGCCGCCTGGCGGGCGTTCGACTGGCG
>JAITUD010000347.1 GCA_031286555.1 Microbacterium sp.
GTGCCGGCCGGGCCGGAGGTGCCGAGGCAGACGCCGATGCGGCCGTCGCCGGTGCGGCTGTAGCCGTCGGCCATGTGCGAGGCGCCCTCGACGTGACGGGCCAGGGTGTGCCGGATGCCGCCGTTGTCGCGCATCGCGGAGTACAGCGGGTTGATGGCGGCGCCGGGGAGGCCGAAGGCCTCGTCGGCACCCTCCTTGATCAGGATCTGGACGATGGCGTCCACTGCGCGCATGCGAGTCATGATTTCAGTCCTTAGAAAGTTGTCGGGATCGCTCAGTCGCGACCGGAGAGCTCGGCGGTGAGCTTGAACAGACCGGAGTGGTCGAGGCCGCCGTCGCCGCGGGCGACGAGCGAGGTGACCAGCTGCGCGACAGCGGAGCCGAGGGGAACGGAGATGCCTGCCTGTCGTGCGGCGGCGGTGACGATGCCAAGGTCCTTGTTGTGCAGGGCCAGGCGGAAGCCGGGGGTGAAGTCGCGGTCGAGGATCTTCTGACCCTTCTGGTCGAGCACCTTCGAGCCGGCCAGGCCTCCGCCGAGCACCTTGAGTGCGGCATCCGTGTCGACGCCGTAGGCCTCGAGGAAGAGGATGGCCTCGCTGAGCGCCTGGATGTTGACGGCGACGATGAGCTGGTTGGCGGCCTTCACGGTCGGACCGGCACCGGCGGGGCCGACGTGCACGATGGTCTTGCCGACCGCGTTCAGCACGGGCTCCGCCTTGGCGAAGTCCTCGGGCGAGCCGCCGGTCATGATCGGGAGGACACCGTCGATGGCGCCCTGCTCACCACCCGAGACGGGCGCGTCGACGGCGCCGAAGCCGGCGGCCACGGCCTCCTCGGCGAGCTCCTTGGCGACGTCGGGGCGGATCGACGAGTTGTCGATCCACAGCGCGCCGGCCTTGGCGTTGGCGAACACGCCCTCCGGGCCCTGCACGACGCCCGCGACATCCGGGGAGTCCGGGACCATCGTGATGACGACGTCGGCGTCCTTCACGGCGTCGGCGATGCTGGTGGCGCCCTTGCCGCCGGCGGCGACGAGCTTGTCGATCGCCTCGGGGCTGCGGTTGAAGCCGGTCACGTCGTAGCCGGCGGTGACGAGGTTCTTGGCCATCGGCAGGCCCATGATGCCGAGGCCGATGAATGCGATGCTGGTCATGTCTTCGCTCCTTCGCGGAAAAGTGGTGGGATCAGGCCTGCGCGGTGGCCGCGGTCCAGGCGAACGGGTCGGCCTGCGTGGCCTTGTACTCCAGGCCGATGACGCCCTGGTAGCCGCCCGCCTGAGCATCGGCGATCCACTGCGCGATCGGCAGGTCGCCGGTGCCCGGCTCGCCGCGGCCCGGGGCATCCGCGATCTGGATGTGGCCGAACTCGGCGGCATGACCGGCGATCACGGCGGCGACGTCGTCGCCGTTGACGGCCAGGTGGTAGAAGTCGGCGAGCAGCTTGACGTTGTGCACGCCCTGCTCGTTCTTCACGCGCTCGATGATCGCGAGCGCGTCGGCGGCGGTCTTCAGCGGGTAGGCGTCGGCGCCCGAGACCGGCTCGAGCAGCACGATGCCGCCCAGCTCGGCGACGGCGCGGCCGGCGATCGCGAGGTTCTCGACGGCGAGGTCGTCCTGCTCCTGCTCGGACACGCCCTCCTGGCGCAGGCCGTACAGGGCGTTGAAGGCCTTGGTGCCGGTGCGCTCGCCGATCGCGACGACGACGTCGACGTTGGCGCGGAACTCGTCCTCGCGGCCGACCCACGAGACCAGCCCGCGGTCGCCGGCGGGCATGTCGCCCGCGAAGAAGTTCAGGCCGGTCAGCTGCACGCCGGCATCCTGGATCGCCGTGACGAAGGCGTCGACCTCGGATGCCGCGGGAACGGCGGTCGCGAAGGGCCACCAGAACTCGACGGCGTCGAAGCCGGCGGCCTTGACGGCGGCCGGACGCTCGTTCACCGGCAGATCGGTCAGCAGGATCGAGGCGTTGACGGTGTAGCTCATGAGATCACCCTTGATTGGTTCGCGGTTCTTCGTTGATTTCGAATCGTGGAAGAAAACTTTCTTTATCTGAAATCGTACGCGCGGATGCCGGGGATGTCAACGCCCCCGGCGGCCTGACTCCGGTCACCGCCGCTCAGAGATCGGAAACGCACCTCCCCGCGGCCCTGGAGGTGCGTTTCCGATCTTCGAGCGCGACGGCCACTCGACCCGCACAGAGCGCATCGGCGGCGAGAGAGTCCACAGAAGGGCGAATGCCGGCGAATCGAAGCGCGGCGGCCGAGGAGGATCGGCGGATGCGCCATCGGATCAGCCTGCCCCGCGAGCTGGGGGCGCACTTCTCCGTGTCCGAGGCCGCTGCCCACGGCGTCGGGCGAGGGCGCAGGGATGCCGCAGATCTGGCTCGACCGTTCCACGGCATCCGATCGGAAGTCGTGCCGGAGAGTTTCCCGGCGCGTGTCGCCTGTTATCTCCCCCGACTCCGCCCGGGACAGCGGCTCGCCGCGCGCACCGCCCTCCGCCTCTGGGGACCGCCTGTCCCGCGCCGCTGGAGGCCCGACGAACCGATCGACGTGACGGTGCTGCCGACCTCCACCCCGCCCAGGGCGCGAGGCACCGCGGGACACCGCCTCGCCGAGGGGAAGGCGGAGACCTGGCGCGTCGACGGAGCGCCGGTGATCGATCCGGTCGCCGCACTGTTCCAGTGCGCGCGCGACCTCACCGTCGCGCAGGCCGTGATGCTGATCGATGCGCTCTTGACCGATGCGGACAACTATCCCGGACTCAGACGCGGGCGCCCCGGCATCACACCGGCGCAGATCGAGGCGCGGTTGGAGGACTGGGGGCGTTTTCCCGGATGCGTGACGATCCGCCGCGCCCTGCCGTTCGCCCGAGAAGGTGTCGAATCACCGAAGGAGACCGAGACGCGGTGGCTCATCGTGTCCTCCGGGCTTCCCGAGCCCGTCGTCCAGCACGAGGTCCGCGATCGGGGAGTCCTCATCGCCCGCGTCGACCTCGCCTATCCCGAGCTGCGCATCGCCGTCGAATACGAGGGCGACGGCCACCGCACCAGTCAGGCCCAGTGGCGCCGGGACATCCGCAGGCAGCGCGATCTCGAGGACCGCGGCTGGATCGTCATCCGCCTCACCCAGCACGACCTCTCCGCGGCTTCATCGTTCCTCCCCCGTCTCCGCCGCGCCCTCGCATCCCGTGGGTGAAAGATCAGAAACGCACCTCCCCCGCGGCGGGAAGGTGCGTTTCTGATCTTTCACCGGACGACGGGCGTCAGGTGAGCTTGATCTGGCGGTTCATGTCCTTGTAGAGCAGGTAGCGGAAGTCGCCGGGGCCGCCGGCGTAGCAGGCCTGCGGGCAGAACGAGCGCAGCAGCATGTAGTCGCCGGCCTCGACCTCGACCCAGTCGTCGTTGAGGCGGTAGACGGCCTTGCCCTCGAGCACGAACAGGCCGTGCTCCATGACGTGCGTCTCGGCGAACGGGATCGA
>JAITUD010000369.1 GCA_031286555.1 Microbacterium sp.
CGCAAGGACACCATCGGGCGGGTCTCGGTGGCCAAGACGCGCAAGTCCGCGGCATCCGATTCTCTGGATGCCGGGGATCGGCCGCTGTTCGAGGCGCTGCGCGCCTGGCGCGCCGAGACCGCGCGCGAGCAGGGCGTGCCGGCGTACATCGTGTTCGGCGACGCCACGCTGCGCGCGCTGGCCGAGCACCGCCCGGCATCCGCCACGGCGCTCGACGGCATCACCGGCATCGGCGCCAAGAAGCGCGACGCCTACGGCGAAGCCGTGCTCGAGGTCATCGCGGCGAACTGACCCGCGTCACGCCGTGGTGATCTCGCCGCTCAGGAAGACGATGCCGACGAGCACGAACACGACGGCCACGGGCAGCAGCACCCAGCGCCGCGCGATGGCTGCGAGCACGCAGACCAGCGCGCTCACGACGGTGAGGGCGATTCCCCAGGCGCGCATCGCGTCGACGGCCTCCACCGGTGCGCCGTTCCCGCCCAGTGCGAGGCCGAGCCCGTAGGCGAAGAGCTGCCACAGCAGCAGCGTCCACGCGATGCCGCACAGAATGATGACGATCCATCCGATGCCCGCCATCCGCAGCCGTCGTGACGCCTGCGAGGAGTCCACCTGAGTCTCTGACATCGCCGCACCCTAGCAGGCGGTACTCCCGGCGAACTGTGGGAGAAGTCCGGCTGATGACCCTGGTCATTTCGCCCGCGCCGCGTTAGGTTCGGCACGTATTCATCTTCGGGAGGGGCGAGGCATGTACTACAGCACAGGGAACTACGAGGCGTTCGCACGGCCGCGCAAGCCGGAGGGGGTCGATCGGAAGTCGGCCTGGTTCGTCGGCGCGGGCCTTGCGTCGATGTCGTCGGCGCTGTTCATGATCCGTGACGGGCAGCTCAGCGGCGACCGGATCACCATCCTCGAGCGGCTGCCTCTTCCCGGTGGTGCGCTGGACGGCATCCGCAAGCCGAAGAAGGGCTTCGTGATCCGCGGCGGGCGCGAGATGGAAGACCACATGGAGTGCCTGTGGGACGCCTTCCGCACCGTCCCCTCGCTCGAGATTGAGGGCGCCAGCGTGCTCGACGAGTTCTACTGGCGCAACAAGGACGACCCGAACTTCTCACTGTGCCGCGTCACCGAGAAGCAGGGGCAGGACGCCCACACCGACAACCGTTTCGCCCTGAATGAGAAGGCGCAGCGCGAGGTGCTGCACGTCTTCCTCGCCACCCGCGAGGAGATGGAGGACAAGAGGATCGACGAGGTGTTCTCGGACGAGTTCCTGAAGAGCAACTTCTGGCTCTACTGGCGCACCATGTTCGCGTTCGAGGAGTGGCACTCCGCCCTCGAGATGAAGCTCTACCTGCACCGCTTCGTGCATCACATCGGCGGGCTCCCCGACCTGTCCGCGCTGAAGTTCACCAAGTACAACCAGTACGAGTCGCTGGTGCTGCCCATGTACCGCTGGCTGCTCGACCAGGGCGTGACGTTTCACTTCGACACGCAGGTCACCGACATCGACTTCGACATCTCGGACGCCGGCAAGCGAGCCACCCGCATCCACTGGATCCGCGACGGCGAGGAGGGCGGTGTCGACCTCGGTACAGACGACCTCGTGCTCGCCACGATCGGAGGCCTCACCGAGAACTCGGATGAGGGGGATCAGCACACCGCCGCGAAGGTCGATGCCTCGCCCGCGGCCGGCTGGGCGTTGTGGCAGAGCATCGCGGCGAAGGACCCGTCGTTCGGACGCCCGGAGGTGTTCTGCGGCGACATCGAGCGCACCAAATGGGAGTCGGCGACGGTGACCACGCTGGACCGCCGCATCCCGGAGTACATCGAGCGGATCGCCCAGCGCGACCCGTTCAGCGGCAAGGTCGTCACCGGCGGCATCGTCACCGCCCGTGACTCGTCGTGGCTGATGAGCTGGACCGTCAACCGGCAGCCGCACTTCAAGAACCAGCCGGCCGACCAGATCGTGGTCTGGGTGTACGGCCTGTTCGTGGACGTGCCCGGCGACTACACCGGCAAGACCCTGCAGGAGTCCACGGGCGAGGAGATCACCCGGGAATGGCTGTACCACCTGGGTGTGCCGGTCGATCAGATCGACGAGCTCGCGCGCGATGCGGCGACCGCCGTGCCGGTGATGATGCCTTACGTCACGTCCTTCTTCATGCCGCGCAAGGCCGGCGACCGGCCGCAGGTCGTGCCGGAGGGGGCGGAGAACTTCGCGTTCATCGGCCAGTTCGCCGAGACCACCCGCGACTGCATCTTCACCACCGAGTACTCGGTGCGCACCGGCATGGAGGCGGCGTACCGGCTGCTCGGAGTGGAGCGCGGCGTGCCGGAGGTGTTCGGGTCGACCTACGACATCCGGGCGCTGCTGAACGCGACGAGCCGGATGCGGGACGGCGCCGATGTGAGTCTGCCCGGCCCGGCCATCCTGCGGAACAGACTCTTCGCCAAGCTGGACGGAACGCAGATCGGCGAGCTGCTCACCGACTTCGGGCTCATCCCCGAGCACGGTGGCACGCGTCGTCGAGAGCGGGCGGACGACGCGATCGAGTGAGCGCGGCGCAGCCGCGCGACCGCAGACGGGTGTGGGGTCACGACAACATCGGGGGAGCCGGTCGCGGCATCCGATTGGGGATGTCCCACAGCGGAGTTCCCCGAGTGTTGTCGTAGACCTACCATCGAAGCAACCCCAGACTCCCTCTCGAGAGGATTCCCCATGGTCGACGCCGCCGTCCGCACTTCCACTCCCGCTCCGCAGATCGATGTCGATCGCCTGAACGAGCTGCTCATGGGCTCGTGGGCGGACACCCGCCGCGAGTCCCGTGAGCTGATCAAGGACTCCGCGTTCTGGCGTGATGACTCGCTCGGCAAGGATGAGCACCGCGAGCGCGTGCTCACGCAGATGCACCTGCTGGTGGAGAACAAGGCCGTGCACCGTGCCTTCCCGAAGGAGTTCGGCGGCGCCGAGAACAACGGCGCCAACATCGCCGGCTTCGAGGAGCTGGTCGCCGCCGACCCCAGTCTGCAGATCAAGTCGGGCGTGCAGTGGGGACTGTTCGGATCGGCCGTCCTTCAGCTGGGCACCGCCGAGCACCACCGGAAGTGGCTGCCCGGCATCATGGACCTCTCCATCCCCGGTGCGTTCGCGATGACCGAGATCGGGCACGGATCGGATGTCGCGGCCGTCGGCACCACGGCGACCTACGACCCCGAGACGGAGGAGTTCGTCATCAACACGCCGTTCCGCGCGGCGACGAAGGAGTTCCTCGGCAACGCGGCGTTGCACGGCATCGCCGCGACGGTGTTCGCGCAGCTGATCACCAACGGCGTGAACCACGGCGTGCACTGCTTCTACGTGCCGCTGCGCGGCGAGGACGGCGTCGACCTGCCCGGCATCGGCCGCGAGGACGACGGCCTGAAGGGCGGCCTGAACGGCATCGACAACGGCCGGCTCAGCTTCGACCACGTGCGCATCCCGCGCACCAACCTGCTGAACAAGTACGGCGACGTCGCTGCGGACGGCAGCTACACCAGCTCGATCGACAGCCCCGGTCGTCGCTTCTTCACCATGCTCGGCACTCTGGTGCAGGGCCGCGTCTCGCTCGACGGCGCCTCGTCGTGGGCATCCGCACTCGGCCTGAAGATCGCGATCACCTATGCCACGCAGCGCCGCCAGTTCGACGGCGCCGACGGGCAGGAGGTCGTGCTGCTCGACTACGGCAAGCACCAGCGCCGCCTGCTGCCCCGCCTGGCCACGACCTATGCGCAGATCTTCGCGCACGACGAGTTCCTGCAGAAGTTCGACGGCGTGTTCTCCGGCCGCACCGACACCCCGACCGACCGCGAGGACCTCGAGACCCTGGCCGCCGCGCTCAAGCCGCTGTCGACCTGGCACGCGCTGGACACGCTGCAGGAGGCCCGCGAGGCCTGCGGCGGCGCCGGCTTCATGTTCGAGAACCGCCTGGTCGGACTGCGCGCCGACCTCGACATCTACGTCACCTTCGAGGGCGACAACAATATCCTGCTGCAACTGGTCGGCAAGCGTCTGCTCACCGACTACGCCAAGCAGTTCAAGGGCAAGGATGCCGCGGCGCTGGCCAAGTACGCGGTCGGCCAGACCGCGGGCAAGGTGTTCCACGGCGCCGGCCTTCGCGCCCTCGGCCAGGCGGTCGCCGACCTCGGCTCCACGGCGCGCTCGGTCGAGCTGGGCCTGCGCGAGGAGCAGCAGCACGAGCTGCTGACCGAGCGCGTGCAGCAGATGGTCGCCGACATCGCCGGTCGTCTGCGCCCCGCGGGCAAGGACAAGGTGCTCGGCGAGAAGCTGTTCAACGAGAACCAGGCCGAGCTCATCGAGGCCGCCCGCGCGCACGGCGAGCTGCTGCAGTGGGAGGCGTTCACCGACGCCGTGCACAAGATCGACGACGCCGAGACCAAGAAGGTGCTCACCTGGCTGCGCGACCTGTTCGGGCTGCAGCTGATCGAGAAGCACCTCGCCTGGCACCTGATCAACGGCCGCCTGTCCACGCAGCGCGCCGCCGCGGTGTCGAGCTACATCGACCGGCTCTGCGCGCGACTGCGCCCCTACGCCCTCGACCTCGTGGATGCGTTCGGCTACGAGCCCGAGCACCTGCGCGCCCCGATCGCCTCGGGCATCGAGCAGCAGCGGCAGGACGAGGCCCGCGCGCACTACGCCGCGCTGGCCGCCTCCGGTCAGGCTCCGGTCTCGGAGAAGGCGCTGAAGCGTGCTGAGCGAGCGAAGCGAGACGACGCGAAGGCGCAGAAGCGGGCCTGATCTCCCGGTCGTCCAGGTGCGCTGCCGGGTCGTCAGCCGACAGGGTCAGGCGGCCACCGGATACGCCGCAGGGTCTGCGGCATCCGGGGCCGCGGGAGCCGCGGAGCGACGCACCTTCGCGATGACGAAGGCGTGCACGACGAACACCACGGCCATCGCGACGCCGCCGCCGGTCACCAGGAGCGGCACGACGATCGTGTACAGGTCGCGGGGGAGCATCCGCAGCATCTCGGGCACCATCGTCGGCACGGTGCCGAGCAGCAGGAGGGCCGCGGGAAGGATGAGCGCCCAGGACGACCAACGGGTCAGCAGCACCGCGGTGACGAGCAGCGCGACACCCGCGAGCACGGCGAGGATGCTCAGCAGCTGAGGCTCGGTGCGGTACGTCCGAAGGAACTCCAGCTGCCCGCTCGCGAGACCGGTGGGCAGCAGCCAGGCGCTCAGCGCCAGAAGCAGCGGGGCCAGGACGAGACCGAGCACGCCGATGCCGCCCTCACCGCCCGCGGGTGCGCGCCGCGCGAGCGCGAGAGCGATGCCGCCCGCGCCCATCGCCACGAGGAGGAGCAGAGCGTGCCCGTAGGTGAGCGCGTCCACGGCCGGACGGATCGCCGAGGGCGCGGCCCGGTAGATCTCCAACAGCACCGCGGGGAACAGCGCCGCCGCGATCGGCACGAGCGAGAGCACGCCGGCGGCGATGAGGCCGGCGGAGCTCCAGATGCCGGTGACGACCACTCCGGCGAGCAGCAGCAGTCCGAGCAACTGCAGCAGCACCCGGACGGTGAGCAGATCCGCCGGCGGCATGTCCTGCGAGAGCGCGCCCAGCCGTTGCAGCCAGATCAGACCGCCGAAGAAGACGAGCCCGATCGCGACCGGAGTCACGAGCAGTCCGATCAGTCCGGTCACGATCCGCGCCGTCGTCGATGAGTTTCGCATGGTGTCCCTCCGGTTCGGTCCCACAGTAGCGAGGCCGCGGCCAGGTGCGGTGTCGACGGTCCCCGATACCGTGGTCGCCATGACATCCCTTCTCACCGCAGCCGACGGGCGCGCGCGCTGCGCCTGGGTCGGCGACGACGACGAGTACCGGCGCTATCACGATGAGGAGTGGGGCGTTCCGCTGCACGGTGACCGTGCGCTGTTCGAGAAGATGTCGCTCGAGGGGTTTCAGGCGGGTCTCAGTTGGATCACGATCCTGCGCAAGCGTCCGCGCTTCCGCGAGGTGTTCTCCGGCTTCGAACCGGCCGCCGTCTCGCGGTACGACGACGGCGATGTCGAGCGCCTCATGGCGGATGCCGGGATCGTGCGCAACCGCGCCAAGATCGACGCCGTGATCGGAAATGCCAGTCTGGTGCACGCGATGGCCGACGGAGAGCTCGACGAGCTGATGTGGTCCTTCGCGCCGCCGGCCGCCGATGCGCGGCCGGTGTCGATGGCGGACGTTCCCGCCGTGATCCCGGCATCCGCAGCACTGAGCAAGG
>JAITUD010000393.1 GCA_031286555.1 Microbacterium sp.
CCACGGCCTCGGGGCGCGTGATGTCGAGCGCGTGGTCGGTGCCGATGATCCCGGCCTCGGCCGGGTCCTCGGGGTCGGTCCCCGGCGGGAGCCGCAGATCGGGATGCTGCGCGAGCACCTGCCTCAGGTGACCGGGCATGTCCAGCGACGGCACGACGTCGATGTGCAGGTCGCGGGCGATCTCGACGATCCGCGCGGCCTCGGCCCGGGTGATGTGCTCGGCGGAGACCACCTCGGGGAACGCGGCCGATTCCAGCCGGAACCCCTCGTTCTCGGAGAAGTGCCACTGGAAGACGTTCACGCCGACATCGGCTGCGTCCTGCAGCATCCGGATGATCCACTCCGCCGGATAGAACTTGCGAGCCGCGTCGAGATGGATGCCGCGCTCGGCGACCGCCGGCGCACCGGCGACCTCACCGCGCGGGACGGCGCCCTGCGCGCGCAGGTTGTGCAGCAGCTGGCGGGTCGCGCGGAACGCGCCCTCCGGCGTCGCCGTGCGGATCTCGACGTCGTCGCCGACCGAGATCTCAAAGGCCTCGCCGGGGGCGGGCGCTCCCCCCGGAGCGCCCGCCGCGCCCGGCGAGGAGTCTTCGGCCCTGCGGAGCACGATGCGGGCATCCGCGCCTTCCGGGATGCCGAGGGCGGCGAGCTCATCCTGGAGCCGCTCGGCCTCGCGGGCGAACTCGGGGACCTGGACGACGACCTGTGCCGACGAGGGACGCCAGGTGCCGCCCGTCAGACCGATCCGCGCGGGCTGCGGCAGGGCGGACCAGATCATCCCTTGACGCTGCCCTCTTCGACGCCCTTGAAGAACTGCTTCTGCAGCACCGCGAACAGGACGATGATCGGCACCAGGGCGATCATCGTGCCCGCGGCGATGACGCGCGGGTTGGCCCCGAAGTTCGAGTTCAGGTAGTCCATACCGACCGTCAGCGTGTAGTTCGCGGGATCGGACAGCACCACCAGCGGCCAGAGGAAGTCATCCCACGCGCCGATGAACGCGAACAGGGCGACCACCGAGACCATGCCGCGGATGTTCGGCCACACGATGTGGCGCAGGCGCTGCAGAGTGTTGGCGCCGTCGATCGTCGCGGCGTCCAGCGTGTCGGCGGGGATCATGCGGCAGGCGGCGGCCATCAGCAGCACGTTGATCGCCGCGATCGCACCGGGCAGGAACACGCCCCACAGGGTGTTCGCCAGGCCGAGCGACTTCACGGTGAGGTACTGGCTGGTCAGCGTGACCTCACCGGGCAGCAGCAGCGTGGAGAAGAAGATCGCCATCACGATGCCCTTGCCGCGGAACTTCAGGCATCCCAGGGCGTACCCGCCGAGGGTGGCGAAGACGACGTTCGTGAGGACGGTGCCGACGCCGACCAGCAGCGAGTTTCGCGCGTAGTCGAGCACGGGGATGGTGCGGAACACCGCCGCGTAGTGGTCCCAGGTGGCGGCATCCGGGATGAGCGAGGGCGGGAACGCGTAGATGTCCTCGGTGTTGCCCTTGAACGACGTGGACAGCTGCCACACGAACGGGTACACCATGACGAGGAGGATGGCGACCAGCAGGACGTACTTGCCGATCAGACCGCCGAGCGACGGCTTGAGGATGTCGGCCGAGCCCTTCGTGCGGTAGGCCTTCTCCTTCACACGCGGCTCGCGCGGATCGCGCGGTCTGCGCCGCCTCTCGATCGTCGCCTCGGTCTGCTCGACCAGGGCCGTCGTCTCGCGGGAACCCATCAGGCTCATGCCGACACCTCCTCGGCGCGCTTGGCGGCGCGGGCGGCGCGACGGATGCGCCGGTTCACCGCCATCTCCTTGAGCACATCGCCGTTGTTCGCGATGCCGACGACGAGCAGCGGCACCAGGGTGAGCAGGAACAGCACGATCGAGATCGCCGACGCGTAGCCGATCTGCCCGTTCAGCCCCTTGCCCATGGACTGGATGAGCATCACCATGCTCATGGACTGGCCGCCGGGGCCGCCGGATCCGTGCGAGAGCACGTAGAGCTCAGTGAACACACGCACCGCGGCGACGCAGATCAGCACCGAGACCAGCATCATCGGACCGCGGACGCCGGGACCGGTGACCGACCAGAACCGGCGCCAGGCGCCTGCGCCGTCCATCGCCGCCGCTTCGTGCAGCTCGCGCCCCACGTTTCCGAGCGCCGCGAGGTACACGACCATGTAGTAGCCGAGACCCTTCCAGACCGTCAGGCCGATGGCGCAGAAGATCAGCAGCCAGCGGTCGGAGAGGAACTCGATCGGCCGATCCGCCAGGCCGAAGAACTTCAGTGCCGAGTTGATCGTTCCGGTGCTGTCGAACAGGAACTGCCAGACGATCGCGACGACCACGGCCGAGGCGATCACGGGGAAGTAGAACGTCGTGCGGAAGAACCCGATCGCCGGGATCTTCCGGTGCACGAGCAGGGCCAGCAGCAGCGGGATGAAGGTCAGCAGGGGCACGCACACGACGACGTAGACGAGCGAGGTCGTCAGCGCGTAGCCGAAGCGCTCATCGGTGCCGATCTTGGCGAAGTTCTCCAGTCCCACGAACTGGACGGGGCGGAGAGGGCGAGCATCGGTGAACGCGAGGAACACCGTGTTCAGGAACGGCCACAGTGCGAACACCAGGACCCAGATCACGCCGGGCAGTACCAGCAGGTACGGCGTGTACCAGCGCTGTCTTCTCATTCCGCTCACCCTCTCCGCGTCACACCGTGTTACTTGGTGACGTTCTGGTTGGCGTAGTCCTGGCCCTTGGTCAGGGCCTCCTTCGCCGTGATGTCACCGCGGACCGCCAGGGCGATCTGCTGCTTCGCGTAGGTGTTCATGTCCTCCGTGAAGCCGGGAGCACCGGGGGTGCGGGCGCTGTCCATCTGCTCGGCGGCGAACTTGGTCGCCTGCTCCTGCTCGGGGTTCTGCGCGGTCTCGGCGAACTTCGACGGGTCGGCGTTCGCCTCCTTGGTGCCGGGGAAGAAGCCGGCGGCCAGCTTGACGAACTCGATCTGGTTCGGCGTGTTGGTCACGAACTCGGCGAAGGCCAGCGCGGTCGCGGCGTTCTTCGAGCCGGATGCCACGCTGATGCCCTGCAGGAACAGCGGAGCGTCGCCGAAGCCGCCGCTCACCTTGACCTTGGGCAGCAGGGTCGGGGCGTTGACCGCCACGTCCTTGTCGATGTAGTTCGGGCCGGCGGTGGTCCACGCCACGGTGCCCTTGTTGAAGCTGTTGATGTTCGCGTTGGCCGTACCGGCGCCCTGAAGCGCTTCAGGGCTCACGCCGCCCGCCTTGTAGAGCTTGGCGTAGCGGTCGATGATCTTCTCGGCCTCGGGGGTGTCGAAGACGAACTTGCCGTCCTTCTGGAACGGGTAATCCCCGCCCATGTCGGAGACCATCCACTGCAGCGCCTTGACGTCGGGGATGTCCGACATCATCTGCACGCCCTTGGCGGCGAGCTTGTCGGCGTCGTCGAGGGTCGCCTCGAAGTCGGCGGGAGGAGCCGTGATGCCGGCCTTGCCGAGCAGCTCCGTGTTCCAGTAGTTCAGGTTGGTGCCGAGGTACCAGGGGAAGCCGTAGGTCCCGTCGAGGCCGTCGTAGGTGTAGCCCGCGAGACCGCCGTCGACGTAGTCGCCGATGACCTTGGAGTCCTTCTTCAGGTCGACCAGCTGGCCGGCCTTGGCGAGCTCCGCCGCGTACTCCGGCGGCAGGTTGACGACGTCGGGCAACTCGCCGGACTCGGCCTGCTGCAGGATCTTGTCCTCGTAGCCGTCGGCGGGCTGGTCGATCCAGTTGACCTTCACGCCCTTGTGCTCCTTCTCGAACGCCGCGATGACGTCGTTGAAGTAGGGGGTGAACTTGTCGTTCTTCAGCGACCACGTCTGGAACGTGATGTTCCCCGTGATCTCGCCGTCCGACGAGCCGCCGCTCTGCGGGGCGCCGCCGCCGGTGCAACCGGCGAGGACGACAGCGACCGACGCCGCGACACCCGCGGCGAGAATCGATCGGATCTTCATGGGCATTCTCCTTCGAAGTGGCCGAGGACCCGCAGCCCTGAGCTGCGGCATCCTTTAACTAAAACGATATAGTACGGTAAGTATCGCATACCGTCTACTGAGGGGACAACGATGACCGTGCACCGCCGCCCGAACTTCGTCTTCGTGCTCACCGACGACCACGCGCCCAACGCGATCGGCGCCTACGGCTCCGTGGTGAACACCACCCCCGGCATCGACGCGATCGCCGAGGCCGGCGTGAGGTTCGACCGCGCGCTCGTCGAGAACTCGCTGTGCACGCCCAGCCGTGCCGCGATCCTCACCGGCACCTACAGCCACACCAGCGACGTGACCACGCTCGCCACGCACCTGACGAACGACCACGAGACCTTCATCACCGCACTGCAGGCCGCCGGCTACCGCACCGCGATGTTCGGCAAGTGGCATCTCGGCCACGGCGAGGGCTACGACCCCGTGGGCTTCGACCACTGGGAGGTGCTGCCCGACCAGGGCGAGTACTTCGACCCCGAGCTGATCAGCCCCGAAGGACGCGTGCGGCACGAGGGCTACGTCACCGACATCCTCACCGAGCACGCCCTGGCATGGATGGCCGAGCAGGGCGACGAGCCCTACTGCGTGCTGGTCTGGCACAAGGCGCCGCACCGGTCGTGGCAGTACCACCCCCGGCATGCGGATCTCTTCAGTGATCCGATCCCGCTGCCGCAGACCTTCCACGACGACTACGCCGGACGCGGCACGCCCGCGCACAGCGCCACCATGCGCATCGCCGACCACCTCTACGACATCGACCTCAAGCAGGACCCGCCCACCGAGCTCGCCTACGAGGAGCGCGCGGTGTGGAAGTACCAGCGCTACATGCAGGACTACCTGCGCTGCGTCGCCGCAGTCGACGAGAGCGTGCAGGCGCTGACCTCGTTCGTCGCCGAGAGCGGCCACGCCGACGACACCGTCACGATCTACGCGTCGGACCAGGGCTTCTACCTCGGCGAGCACGGCTGGTTCGACAAGCGCTTCATGTACGAGGAGTCGCTGCGGATGCCGCTGGTGCTGAGCTATCCGGCCCGCGTGGCCGCCGGCCGGGCATCCGAGAATCTCGTCTCGAACGTCGACATCGCGCAGACGATCCTCGACTTCGCCGGTGTCGAGGCGCCGAGCGTGATGCAGGGCGCGAGCCTCGCGCCGATGCTCACCGGAGAAGACCCGGAGCCGGTGCGCGACGCTCACTACTATCGGTTCTACGAGCACGACGACCACATGCACCACGTCTGGGCGCACTACGGGATCCGCACCGATCGCTACAAGCTCATCTACTTCTACGCCGACGGGATGGACCTGCCGAACACCGGCGATCTCACCTTCCCGCCCGAGTGGGAGCTGTTCGACCTCGAGAGGGATCCTCACGAGCTGAACAGCGTCCACCTCGACCCCGCCTACGCGGACGTCCGCCGTGAACTGACTCTGAAGCTGTGGGATCTGCAGCTCGAGCTCGGCGACACCCCGCACCCCCGCCAGCCCGTTCCGGAAGGACGCACCCGATGACCGCCCCCCTGCGCTTCGGCGCCAACTACACGCCGGCCACCGAGTGGATGCACTCCTGGATGTCGCTGAACCTCGACGACGTGCGCCGCGACTTCGCCGGCCTCGCGGCGCTCGGCCTCGACCACGGGCGCATATTCCCGCTGTGGGCGGTGCTGCAGCCGAACCGCACCCTGATCCGCGCGCAGGCCGTCGACGACGTGCGCGCGGTCGTCGACGTGGCGGCCGAGTTCGGCCTGGACGCCAGCGTCGACGTGATCCAGGGGCACCTGTCCAGCTTCGACTTCGTGCCGTCCTGGCTGTTCACCTGGCACGACAAGAACATGTTCACGCATCCCGATGCGCTCAGCGGTCAGGTCTCGCTGGTCGAGCGGCTCGGCGCTGCTCTGGGCGACGCGGACGGGTTCCTCGGCTTCACGCTCGGCAACGAGGTCAACCAGTTCTCGGCCGAGACCCACCCGCACCAGTGGCCGGTCACCCCCGACGAGGCCGCGAACTGGCTCACGCAGCTGCTCGACGCCGCCGACCGCTCGGCACCCGGGCAGCAGCACGTGCACAGCGAGTACGACGCCGCCTGGTACATGGACGGGCACGGCTTCACCCCGGCGCACGCCTCGCGCCTCGGCGCCATGACCACGGTGCACTCCTGGATCTTCAACGGCACCGCGCAGCGGTACGGCGGCCGCTCCGTGGCATCCGACCGGCACGCGGAGTACATGATCGAGCTGTCGCGCGCCTTCGCGACCGACCCGAACCGGCCGATCTGGCTGCAGGAGGTCGGGGCGCCGTCGAACTGCCTGACGCCCGACGAGACGCCCGGCTTCCTCGAGGCGACGGTGCGCTCCGCCGCGCGGACCGAGAACCTGTGGGGCGTCACCTGGTGGTGCTCGCACGACGTCAGCCGCAGCCTCGCCGACTACCCCGAGCTGGAGTACTCCCTCGGCCTGATCTCCAATGACGGCGAGGTGAAGCCGATCGGCGAGCGCTTCGCCTCGATCATCCCCGAGCTGCGCGAGCGCCAGGCTGCGCCCGCTCGCCCGCTCGGCATCGTGATCGACGTGGACGACGACGAGACCCCGGTCAGCCGAGCGGCGATGAGCCCCGGCGGCGCCATCTTCCAGGCCTGGGTCGACGCGTGCAGCGACGGCCTCGACCCCGCGTTCATCACGTCGAAGGATGCCACGGATGCCGGCATCCTGGCCTCTCGCGGGATCACCGAGCTCGTCCGCCCCGACCTGTCGGCCGGCGTGGGCACCTACTCGTCGAACAACACGGTCGTCAGCTGATGTCGCGTCCGAACGTCGTCGTCATCTACGCCGACGACCTCGGCTACGGCGACATCGGATGCTTCGGCTCCGACGACATCCGCACCCCGCACCTCGACCGGCTCGCCGCCCGCGGCATCCGGATGACGGACTGGTACTCGAACTCCCCGGTGTGCTCGCCGTCGCGCGCGGCACTGCTCACCGGCCGGCATCCGGTGCACGCCGGCGTGCAGGAGATCCTCGGCGGCAAGCGCGGCACCCCCGGCCTGCCCGAGCAGCCGACGCTCGCGTCGCGGCTGCAGGACGAGGGCTACCGCACCGGCATCTTCGGCAAGTGGCACCTCGGCACGGGCGAGGGCTATCGGCCTATGGACCGCGGCTTCTCGCGGCACTTCGGGTTCCTCGCCGGATGCGTGGACTACTACTCGCACATCTTCTACTGGGGTCAGGGCCTGAACCCGGTGCACGACCTCTGGGACGACGAGCGCGAGGTCTACGACAACGGCCGCTACCTCACCGAGGTCATCGCCGAGAAGGCCGTCGACTTCATCGCGTCGTCGTCCGCCGATGACGCGCCCTTCTTCTGCTACGTGCCGTTCAACGCCCCGCACTACCCGATGCACGCCCCGGCGGAGTACGTCGATCGCTTCCCCGAGCTGCCCGACGACCGCCGCATCATGGCCGCGATGGTCTCGGCCATGGACGACGGTGTCGGACGGATCCTCGATGCGCTCGACGCCGCGGGCGT
>JAITUD010000477.1 GCA_031286555.1 Microbacterium sp.
GCGCCGCTGGAGGAGCTGCAGGCGACGGATGCCGCGCGCTCGATCGTCCGCGCCGCCGCCGCGGACTTCCACGTGGTCGGCGCCCGGCAGAGCGTCACGCCCGCCGTCGTCGCCCTCCGCTCGCACATCTTCGGCCTGCTCGAGGACGAGATCGAGCGCGCAAGGCGCCGCGGCGACGAGGACGGCCGCGTCGAGCAGGCCATGCGCCACCTCGCGGGCGTGCTGCTGCACACCCCGACGACCCGTGCGCACGATCTCGCCGACTCCGGCCGAGGGCACGAGTTCCTCTCGGCGCTCGAGACTCTCTACGGCCTGACTCCGGATGCTCCGGCATCCGACGCATCCGGCTCCGCCACCGCCTGAGCCGCTCCCTCGGGGTGTCGGCCGCCGGCGCTAGCGTGAGAGCCATGCGAACCCTCGGCCGCCGGGCGCTCAACCGCGCCACCCTCGAGCGGCAGCTGCTGCTGCGCCGCTCCGACCTGTCGGTGCCGCAGGCGGTCGAGCATCTGGTCGGAGTTCAGGCGCAGACGCCGCACTCCTGGTACGTCGGGCTGTGGTCGAGGCTCTCGGGCTTCACGCCGGATCAGGCCGCCGACCCGCTCGCCGAACGGCAGCTGGTGCGCATGGCTCTGATGAGATCGACGATCCACCTCGTGACCGCAGACGACGCCCGCGCGCTGCGCCCGCTCATCCAGCCGGTGCTCGACCGCGACCTGTATCGCAATCACACGCACGGCAAGCCGGTTGCGGGAATCGACATGGCGGCGCTCGTCGCGGACGGTGCGGAGCTGCTCGCCCCGGCAGCGCTGACGAACAAGCAGCTCGGCGAGCTCCTCGCAGAGCGCTGGCCCGACCGGGCGCCTGCCTCGCTGGTCTACGCGATCCGCAACCAGGTGCCGCTGGTGCAGGTGCCGCCGCGCGGGATCTGGGGACGCAGCGGTCCGATCGCGCACACGACGGCGGACGCCTGGATCGGGCCGGATCGCACCTCGCCGATCACACTCGCACGCATGATCGAGCGCTACCTCGCCGCATTCGGACCGGCGAGCGTGAAGGACGTGCAGGTGTGGTCCGGGCTCACCAGACTGCGCGAGGTGATCGACGGGATGCCGCACCTCGAGGTGTTCCAGGACGATGACGGCCGCGAGCTGTTCGACCTGCCGGACGCCCCGCGACCCGATCCGGAGGTGCCGGCGCCGCCGCGGTTCCTCTACGACTTCGACAACCTGCTGCTCTCGCACGACGACCGCAGCAGGGTCATCACCGAGCAGCACGGACGGCAGGGCTATCGCACTCAGCGCCCGGCGCCGCAGATCCTGCTGGTGGACGGGTTCACGGCGGGCGACTGGACGGTCGCGCGCGACGCGGACTCGGCGACGCTGACGGTGCGCCCCTACGACCGGCCGCTGTCCGATTCCGACACCGACGCGGTCGCCGAAGAGGGCAGCACGCTGCTCGCCTTCACCGATCCGGATGCTCCGACCCGCACGGTCGTGCTCGGCGAGCCGCATCGACGGGGCTGATGGGTAGCCTGGGCGCATGACCGAGACGCTGGACGACGGCCCGTTCTTCCACGGCACCAAGGCCGATCTGCAGCCCGGCGAGCTGCTCACCGCCGGATTCCGCTCGAACTACCGGCCCGAGATCGTGATGAACCACATCTACTTCACCGCCCTGCGTGACGGTGCCGGACTCGCGGCGGAGCTCGCCGCCGGCGACGGGGAGCCACGGGTCTACCTGGTCGAGCCGACCGGGCATTTCGAGAACGACCCGAACGTCACCGACAAGAAGTTCCCCGGCAATCCGACCCGCTCCTACCGCAGCACCGATCCGCTGCGCGTGCTCGCCGTGGTCGAGGACTGGACCCGGCTGACACCCGAGGGGCTGCAGACCTGGCGCGACAATCTCGCCCGCATGCGGGCCGAGGGCGGCGGCGAGATCCTCAACTAGTCGGCGGCGTCGTCGTACCGGTCGCGGTTCGCACTGATCTCGGCCTGGTGGGCGGACGCCCACTCGGCGATGGCGAGCACTGGGCCGGCGAGACTCTTGCCGAGCTCCGTCGAGCTGTACTCGACACGCGGGGGGATCTCGGCGAACATCTCACGCTCGACGAGGCCGTCGCGCTCGAGCTGACGCAGGGTGTGCGTGAGCATCCGTCCGGAGATGCCCGGCGTCATCTGCTTCAGCTCGGTGAATCGCAGCGGGCCCTCGTGCAGCATGCCGATGAGCATGAGACTCCACTTGTCGCCGATGCGCGACAGGATCGAGCGGAACGCCTCGGCTTCGGCCGGATCGTGCCCGCACACCTGATGCATGCGCGGCTCGTGGATCGTCGCCATCCGGTTTTCGATCTTCATCGCCGTCTCCCGCCGTGCTCCGTCGGTCACATCCGTGTGCCCAGGTGACATTGCTCTTCCTGGCACCCCTTGAGGAATACTTACACATTGTATCCCAGTTACGCTCAGTAACTTAGAAAGGCTCGGTCACCCCGTGAGTGCTTCCACCATCGTCCCCACGCGCAAGACCTCAGGAACCGGCGTGATCTGGCTGCTGCTCGGCGCCGCGTTCGTCACGATGCTCAACGAGACCGTGATGAGCGTCGCGCTCCCCCACCTCGTCGACGACCTCGGCATCACACTCGCCACCGCGCAGTGGACCACGACCGCGTTCATGCTGACCATGGCCGTCGTGATCCCCACCACGGGATGGGTGCTGCAGAGGTTCAGCACGCGGCAGGTGTTCCTGTTCGCGATGGCGGCGTTCACCGTCGGCACCGTGATCGGTGCGCTCGCGCCGGACTTCTCGGTGCTGCTGCTGGCGCGTGTGGTGCAGGCCGTCGGCACGGCGATGATGATGCCGCTGCTCATGACCACGATCATGAACGTCGTGCCCGCGCACGAGCGCGGCCGGTTCATGGGGCGGATCACGATCGTGATGGCGGTCGCCCCCGCGCTCGGCCCGGCGCTGTCGGGCTTCATCCTGAGTGCGCTTTCGTGGCACTTCCTGTTCTGGACGATCCTGCCCATCGCGATCATCATGACCGTGGTGGGTGCGATGCTCCTGAAGAACGTCGGCGAGCGCAGCCGTACCCCACTCGACCTGCCGTCGCTGCCCCTGGCCGCGATCGGATTCGGTGGACTGGTGTACGGCATCAGCACGATCGGCGGCGGCCCGGATGCCCCGATCACCGCGGGTGTCATCGCCCTGATCGCCGGTGTGATCGCCCTGGCCCTGTTCGTCGCGCGGCAGGTGGTGCTGCAGCGCACCGACCGCGCGCTGCTCGACCTGCGCACGTTCGCGTCGCGCTCGTTCTCGCTCGCGACCGGGCTGATCGTCGTGATGATGGCCGCGATGTTCGGCGCCATCATCCTGCTGCCGCTCTACCTGCAGGACGTGCTCGGCGTCGACCCGGCGACCACCGGTCTGCTGCTGCTCCCGGGCGGGCTCGTGATGGGCCTCGTCGCGCCGCTGGTCGGCCGCCTGTACGACCGATACGGCCCGCGGCCGCTGGTGATCCCCGGCGCGATCCTGGCGTCCGGGGTGCTGTGGTCGATGACGCTGGTCACCGAGAACACGCCGCCGTTCGTCGCCGCGCTGGCGCTGGTCGGCATCTCGCTGGGCGTCTCGTTCATGATGACCCCGCTGATGACCTCAGCACTCGGCTCGCTCGGCCCGCGCCTGTACTCGCACGGCTCGGCGATCGTCGGCACCGTGCAGCAGGTCGCCGGTGCGCTCGGCACCGCACTGTTCGTCAGCGTGCTCGCGATCGGCACGGCTCAGGCCGCAGGTGGCGGAGCAGCGGATGCCGCGGCCGCGGCGCACGGCGTCTCCTTCGCGTTCACGGTGGGGGCGGCGCTCTCGCTGATCGCCGTCGTGGGCAGTCTCTTCGTCCGCGGGGCGGCGCCCGCCGCATCCGCTCCCGGGGAACCCGTGCTCGCCGCCTGAGCGGATGCCGGGGGTTACGCCCGCGCCCGGTACCTGGCGTAGATCACGCCGCTGCCCGAGAACGACCGCTCCTCGACGAGGTCCAGGTCGAGTCGGACGCCGTCCGGGAAGAACCTCGTGCCGCCGCCGACGACGCTGGTCGTGATGAAGAGGCGGTAGTCGTCGACCAGGCCGGCGCGGATCGCCTGGGCCGCCAGGTTCGGGCCGTCCACAGTGAGGTCGTGATCGGGATGCTGCTGGATCGGGTGTTTCAGGATCGCAGAGCGGTGAGTCCCCACGTCATCAGGAAGATGACGACAGCCAGGAGCGGGAAGATCCAGTTCACGAAGATCAAGAACACCTTCCTCCCGCGTCGCGGGTGCGTCTTCTCCTGCCCCCGTGAAGGGTCCGCAACCTCGTCCCCGTCGCCTCCCCGCAAGGTCGCGATGGTTCCGATGACGGACAAGACAACGAGCACTGCCATCGCGCCGATCATCAGCGGCAGCGCGGAGAATGCCAACCAAGCATCGTCCGCAGTGGGCGGCGCCAAGAGCGCCGCCATGGCGCTGGCCAGTCCCGCGACGACAACCAGCACAACCGGAAGCCAGCGTTGCCGGAACACTGCGCGCGGATAGAACGGGAACGAGAACATCACTGTCAGCAGCACAGGAACGGCCAGCAGAACCGCCTGAGGAACGGAGAGCAGAACCAGATTCCCGTCGAACCAGGAAGTACTGGCCAAGGCGAACACCAAGAACGTGAAGAGCCCGAGGACCGGCAGCAACACGACCGGCAACGCATGCTGCCGCGGGTTGATGACGGGAAGATCGAGCGAGGCTGCGTACTCGCGTGCGGACCCAAAGGCCTCCTCGGCACTCTGCCCGGAATCGGACAGGAGCTCCCGAACACTCGCGACTGCATCTCCGATCGCTGCGCCAGGCACCTGGCGTACGCGGAGTTCGAGGATGAACAGCTCGATCCAGGTCTTGTCGTTCATGGTCGTGTTCACTGGTCGTCCGCCCCTGCTGTTCCTGTGCTCGTCAAGTAGTCATTGCTGATCGCTGTGAAGCGCGCCCAGTCGGCTCGCATTCGCTCCAGCTCGTGATGACCGAGCTCGGTGAGCGAGAAATATTTGCGCCCCGGCCCGGCTTCTCCCGGTCGCCATTCGACGGCGACCAAGCCGGCCGATTCGTAACGGGTCAGAAGTGGGTACAGCGTGCCGCCCTTCACTGCGCCCATTCCGTTGGCCTCGAGGTCAACGATGATCGCGTAGCCGTAAGACGGACCATGCTCCAATGCACGAAGAGTCAGCGCCCCGAGTATCGCCCGCATCCAGTCACTGGGCCACTCTCGAGCCGAATCCATCGACGCCTGTTCCACCTGCATAACTAGATTGTCTGTCTAACTAGCATGCAAGTCAAGCTCATCGTTCTCGCAACGGTGCGAGACTGGACGCATGGCCCTTCACATCACCGGAGACACCGCCGCAGACGAACTGCTGACCGACAACCCGCTGGCCCTGCTGGTCGGGATGCTGCTGGACCAGCAGGTCGCGATGGAGACCGCTTTCGCCGGCCCCCTCAAGATCGAGCAGCGCACCGGAGCCGCGGATGCCGCGACGATCGCGTCCATGGATCCCGAGGAGTTCCTCGCCGCGTTCAAGCAGTCGCCGTCGGTGCACCGCTTCCCGGGTTCGATGGCGACGCGCGTGCAGTCGCTCTGCCAGACGCTGGTCGACGACTGGGGCGGGGATGCTGCGGCGCTGTGGACGCGCCCGGTTCCTGAGCGAGCGGAGCGAGACGAAGGGCCCGACGGCCCCACCGTGCTGAAGCGGCTCAAGGCATTGCCCGGCTTCGGCGAGCAGAAGGCGAAGATCTTCCTGGCGCTGCTGGGCAAGCAGTACGGGTTCACCGGTGAGGGCTGGCGCGAGGCATCCGCACCCTACGGCGAGGACGGCTCGTTCCGCAGCGTCGCCGACATCGTCTCACCCGAGTCGCTGACCAAGGTGCGCGAGCACAAGCGCGCGATGAAGGCAGCCGCCAAGGCCGCGAAGTGAGGCCGACGGGCGGCAGCGTCGCGACGTTCGTCGCGGGCGTCATCCCGGCGAAGCGGCGCCGGGATGCCGAGACGCTGACCGCTCTGCTGCAGGAGATCTCCGGCCGCGAGCCGGAGCTCTGGGGCACGATCGTCGGCTTCGGCAGCTGCCACTACCGCTACCCCACCGGCACCGAGGGCGACATGCCGTTGCTCGCGTTCGCGCCGCGCAAGGCTGCGTCGACGATCTCTCTGGAGTCCACGGCGGCGCACGCCGACGACCTGGCGGCGCTCGGACCGCACACCACCGGCGTCGGATGCCTGTACATCAAGGACCTCGAGGAG
>JAITUD010000444.1 GCA_031286555.1 Microbacterium sp.
GTGCGGGCGCCCTCGCCGATGCCGGCGCCGGACTCGATGAACACCGTGTTGGACGAGCCGGAGGTCGCGCCGCCGACGACGGCGCCGACGCCCTCGACGATCAGCGCGGACTTCAGCCGTGGGAAGTTGCCGTGGTCATCGGCCAGGCCGGACTCCTTGGCCAGGCCCGTCATGGTGCCCATCGCATCGAAGAAGTTGGTGAAGACCAGGGTGAAGACCAGCATCAGGGCGGCGAGTGCGCCGATGCGTCCGAAGGCGCCGAACAGGTCGAACTGACCGACCAGCGACAGGTCGGGCAGGCTGACCAGCTGGCTCGGCAGGGCGGGGACCGAGAGGCCCCAGCCGCCCGGGTTGATCGTGTCGCCGTCGACCTTGGGACCGATGTGCCAGATCGCCTCGACGATCACCGAGATGACCGTGCCGGTGACCAGACCGATGAGGATGCCGCCCTTGACCTTCTTGGCCACGAGCACGGCGGTCAGCAGCAGCGTGACCACGAAGATGAGGGTCGGCACGGTCGCGACCGAGCCGGCGATGCCCAGGCCCACCGGCGGGGAGTCGCTCTTGGTCGAGGTCACGAATCCGGCGTTGACCAGGCCGATGAATGCGATGAAGAGGCCGATGCCGACGGTGATCGCGATCTTCAGCTGCATCGGGACGGCATCGAAGATCATCCGCCGCAGGCCGGTGGCGGAGAGCAGCACGATCAGCAGACCGTTGATGATGACCAGGCCCATGGCCTCGGGCCAGGTGACCTCGCCGACCACGGAGAACGCCAGGAAGGCGTTGATGCCGAGACCCGCGGCGAAGCCGAACGGCAGTCGCGACACCAGGCCGAACAGCACGGTCATGACGGCGGCGGTGAGTCCGGTCACGGCGCTCAGCTGCGCGAAATCGAGCACATTGCCCGCGACATCCGGGCTGGACGACAGGATGATCGGGTTCAGGATGACGATGTACGCCATCGTCACGAAGGTGACCACACCGCCGCGGATCTCCGCGCCGAAGGTGGATCCGCGCTTGGTGATCTCGAAGAAGCGGTCGACGGCGTTCGTCGGCTCCTTCTCGTCGGTGTCGGGGGCGGCAGGGGCTGTAGTCATCGGGGGACCTCCGCAGGAGAATCTATCGTGTGCCGGGGGTGCGCGGGAAAGGGGAGGGGCGGACATCGTAGGCTTTTCACGACATGCAACGCCTCACCGTCGCCCTCCTCGCCGCGCTCGACGCCGCGATCGCCGCCGCCGTCGGGCTCGCCGTACTTCTGGCGCCCCTGACGCTGCTGTGGACGATCGCCATCGGCGCGACCGCGGACTGGGGTGCGCTGTGGCCGGCCAGTGGCACGCTCTGGCAGTTCGGGCACGGCGCCGCGATGCAGATCCAGATCCCCGATGAGGTGGTCCGAGCGACCGGGATCGCCCCTGCCGCGGCACAGTTCACGCTCTCGCTCACGCCGCTGGCGCTGCTGCTCTTCACACTGCTGTTCGCAGCGCGCTCCGGCCGGCGGGCGTCCGCTGCCGGTGCGTGGATCTCCGGTGTCATCGGCGGCACCGTCGTCTTCGCGGTGGTCTCGCTTCTGGTCGCCCTCACCGCGGGCACCCCTGCGGCGCGGGTGCCGTTCTGGGCCGGGGCGCTGCTGCCGGTCGCGGTCTACTTCGCGGGGGCGCTCGCCGGTGCCGTCAAGCACGCCTGGTCTGAGGGCGACGGCGGACCGATCGACCGCCTGCACGATCTCGTCGACGGCTGGGGCGACTGGGCGCCGGTTCCCGCAGAGGCCGTGCGCGGGGCGGCGGTGACCGTCGTCGTGCTCACCGGCCTCGGGGCGCTGGGCGTCGCCGCCATGACCGTGTTGCGCGGCGGAGAGGTGATCGCCCTCTTCGAGAGCGCGCACGTCGACGCGCTCGGCGCGACCGTGATCACACTCGGCCAGCTCGCCTATCTTCCGACGCTGGTGGTCTGGGCCGTCGCCTGGATCGCCGGGCCCGGCTTCGCGGTCGGAGCAGGAACCGCGGTGTCGCCCGCGGGAACCCAGCTGGGCGTCGTCCCCGGCATCCCGGTTCTGGGCCTCCTGCCGCCGGTGGACTCGTTCTGGATGCTCGTCGTCGTGCTGATCCCGATCGCAGCCGGCGCCCTCGCCGGCTGGATGATCCGCTCGAAGCTGGTCTGGGAGGGCAGCGCGGTGGGCTACGGCCCGCGCGCCGCGATCGCCGCCGGCATCGCGCTGCTCTCGGCCGGCGTCGCCGCGCTCGCCGCGGTGCTGGCATCCGGATCGATCGGCCCGGGCCGCCTTGCGGAGAGCGGGCCGCAGCCCGGAGCGCTCGCGCTCGCGATCGGACTCGAGGTGCTCGTCGGCGCGGCCATCCTGCTGCTCGCGCCGCGGCATCGTGACGAGCTCGCCGAGGAGCGCACCGACCGCTGGCACGCCGAGATGGCCGGCTTCGAGGCGGCATCCGGCGGGTCGCCGTCCGGCGAGCGGACATCCGGTCAGGACACGCCCGGCACCCGGGTAGACTGACCGCGTGCTGACGGTCGCTGTTCTGATCTCGGGCACCGGCTCGAATCTCCGTGCCCTGCTCGAAGCCGCCCGCCACCCCGACTTCCCGGCTCGGGTGGTCGTCGTGGGCGCCGATCGCGATGCCGACGGCCTCGCGCATGCCGAGGAGTTCGGCATCCCCACCTTCACTGTGCCCTGGCACGAGCACGAGAACCGGGATGCCTGGGGAGCGGAGCTCGGACGCCAGCTGGCGGTCTGGTCGCCCGACCTGATCGTGCTCAGCGGTCTCATGCGCCTGCTGCCCGCCGCACTGGTCGCGCAGTACGCGCCGCACATCATCAACCCGCATCCGGCATACCTGCCTGAGTTCCCCGGCGCGCACGGCGTGCGCGACGCACTCGCGGCAGGCGTCTCAGAGACCGGGGCCAGCGTGATCGTCGTCGACGACGGGGTCGACTCCGGACCGATACTCGCCCAGGAGCGCGTCGCCGTGCTTCCGGGCGACACCGAGCACAGCCTGCACGAGCGCATCAAGCCCGTGGAGCGCCGACTGCTCATCGAAGTGGTGCAGCGCATCGCCACCGGCGAGCTCGCACTCACGTCCTGAACCACCCCTCGAAACCCGACACCGCATTCCAAGGAGCATCACCATGGCCGGCCCCCGTCAGGATCCCTCGCTCTACCGCCACCGCGACACGGTCCCGATCCGCCGTGCTCTCGTCTCCGTCAGCGACAAGTCCGGCCTGCTCGAGCTCGCCGCCGCGCT
>JAITUD010000469.1 GCA_031286555.1 Microbacterium sp.
CCGAGACCGTGTGGAAGGTGGCCTGACATGGCTGAGGCGTTCGCCGACGGCTGGGCGTGGTGGGTGATCGCGATCGCGATCGGCTTCCCGGTGCTGCTGGTCGGCATCACCGAACTGCTCGGCGCGCTGCGACGGCGCAACAGCCCGCTCGCCGGTCCTGTCGCGATCCTGCGGAACTGGGTGATCCCCGCCGGTGCGCTGCTCGCGCTGCTGGTGTTCGCGATCCGCTCGCCGGCCGATCAGGTCTGGGTGCGCGTCGTCGCCACAGTGTTCGGCTTCCTGCTGATCCTGCTGGTGCTGTCGGCGTTCAACGTCGTGCTGTTCGCGAACGCCTCGGAGGGCTCGTGGCGCAAGCGCATCCCGACGATCTTCATCGAGATCGCCCGCCTCGTGCTCGTCGTGGTCGGACTCGCGATCCTGTTCGCGTGGGTGTGGGAGGCGGATGTCGGCGGGCTGTTCGCCGCCCTCGGGGTGACCTCCATCGTCATCGGACTCGCTCTGCAGAACGCCGTGGGCGGCGTGATCTCGGGTCTGCTGCTGCTGTTCGAGCAGCCGTTCAAGATCGGCGACCACCTCGACACCGGCGGCGTGAAGGGCCGGGTCACCGAGGTGAACTGGAGGGCGGTGCACATCGACACCGGCTCCGGCATCCAGATCGTGCCGAACTCGACGCTCTCCGGGGCCTCGTTCACGAACATGAGCGAGCCGGACGGCCCCTACGCGGCCACCGCCGACATCGCCTTCACCACCGACGACCCGCCGCACGAGGTGGTCGCCCTGCTGATCGACGTCGCCGAGGGGCTGCCGCTGCGTCTGCCCCGGGAGCGCGTGTCGGTGGAGTACTCCGGCAAGGGCGCGTACTCCGTGTCGATCCCCGTGGCATCCCCGGCCGACGCCTCGCGGGCACTCACGGTGTACCTGTCCTGGCTCTGGTACGCCGCGCGGCGCCGCGGGCTCGCGCTCGACGGCGACTCGACCGATCCGATCGCCGAGCCGGCACGACTGGATGCCGCGATCGAAGACCTCGCGCCCACGCTGCACCTCGCCGGCGAGGACCGCGACCTGCTGCGCACGACCTCACGACTGCAGCGGTTCGGCGCCGGTGAGACGGTGCTCGGCAGCGGGGTCGTGCCCGATGAGGTGCACTTCATCGTGGAGGGGACGGTCACGCTCTCCCTCGAGGTGCAGGGCAGCCGCGTCGAGTTCGCCGGTGCCGAGCGCGGTGACCTCATCGGCCACACCGCCCTCACCCGGCAGCGCAGTCAGGCGGTCACCACGGCCGCGGGCATGCTGACCGTCCTGACCGTGCCGCTCGACACGGTGGACGCGCTGGTGCGCACCCGGCCCCGGCTGGCCGCCGAGATCGGCGAATCGCTCGACCTGCGGCGCGAGCAGGGCGAGACGGCGCTCGGCGAGCTCGGGCTGACCCGCAGCATGCTCACGGACCGCTGAGCGCAGCATCCTCCAGAAGGGGCACCGTGGCGGATGACGCGCGTCTCCGCCCGACCCACAGCACCCCGGCTGCCACGGCGATGATCGCGACGGCGATCCCGATCACGTAGCCGACGACGCCGAGGTACCCGCCCGGCACGAGGTGCGGGTCCAGGAACGGATACGGGTACCACCACGGATCTCCTGTGGCGGGCCCGGTGATGAAGTTCGCGCGGATCAGCGTGTAGACCACCCACACGATCGGGAACGCCGCCACGATCCACAGCGACGACCAGGGCAGCGCCCTCGGACGCGGCGCGAACAGGACGTCGGCGAGCAGGAACAGCGGTGTGACCACGTGCAGCACCTCGTTCGACCACCACACCGTCGACCCCTGATCCAGGGCGATCCCGCGCAGCAGGATGTTGTAGACGATGCCGGTCACGATCATGTACGTCGAGACGCACAGCAGCAGCGTGGCCAGCCACTGCGGCACGGACGCGGTCGCGTGCCGCAGCATCCACACGCCGGCGATCGCCAGCGCGACCACCGCGCCGACGTTCGAGAGGATCGTGAAGAAGCTGAAGAAGTTCGAGATCACGGTCGGCACGTGCGCGGTCCAGGGATCGGATGCCGCCAGTGTGCGCTCCACGGTGCGGATGAGCTGCGCGACGATGGCGGCCGCGGTCAGCGCGGCCGCGGCGAGACGGGCCCACGGCCACCATGTCGTCATGGCGAAACTGTAGCGCGGAGCCCGCCCGGTAGGATGGAAAGGCCCGCTCAGGGCCAGCTCATCGGCCGGTGCAAGCCCGGCGAACAGCGAAATCCAGGGGGTCCACCCATGCCAGGACTAGTAATCGTCGGCGTCCAGTGGGGCGATGAGGGCAAGGGCAAGGCGACTGACCTGCTCGGCGAGCGCACCGACTGGGTGGTGAAGTTCAACGGCGGCAACAACGCCGGTCACACCGTCGTCGTCGGTGATGAGAAGTACGCCCTGCACCTGCTGCCCTCCGGCATCCTGACCCCGGGTGTGACTCCGGTGATCGGAAACGGCGTGGTCGTCGACCTCGAGGTGCTCTTCAGCGAGCTCGAGGCGCTCTCGGCCCGCGGCGTCGACGTCTCGAAGCTCAAGGTCAGCGCGAACGCGCACCTGATCACCCAGTACCACCGCACCCTCGACAAGGTCACCGAGCGCTTCCTCGGCAAGCGCAACATCGGCACCACCGGCCGCGGCATCGGCCCGGCCTATGCCGACAAGATCAATCGCGTCGGCATCCGCGTGCAGGACCTCTTCGACGAGAACATCCTGCGGCAGAAGGTCGAGGGCGCCCTCGACCAGAAGAACCACCTGCTGGTGAAGGTCTTCAACCGCCGCGCCATCACCTGCGACGAGATCGTCGACGAGCTGCTGAGCTACGCGGAGCGCCTGCGCCCGATGGTCGCCGACACCGGCCACCTGATCGCCGAGGCCCTGCGCCGCGGCGAGGTCGTGGTGTTCGAGGGCGGCCAGGCCACGATGCTCGACGTCGACCACGGCACCTACCCGTTCGTGACCTCGTCGACCGCGACGGCCGCGGGTGCGGCAGCCGGCTCCGGCGTCGGACCGAACAGCCTCGACCGCATCGTCGGCATCGTCAAGGCGTACACGACCCGCGTCGGCTCCGGTCCGTTCCCGACCGAGCTCAACGACGAGATGGGCGAGTGGCTGCGCAAGACCGGCTTCGAGTACGGCACGACCACCGGTCGTCTGCGCCGCACCGGCTGGTACGACGCCCCGATCACCCGCTACGCGACCCGCGTGAACGGCATCACCGACCTCGTGCTCACCAAGCTCGACGTGCTCACCGGCCTGGACCAGATCCCGGTCTGCGTGGCGTACGACGTCGACGGCGTCCGCTTCGACGACGTGCCGGTGAACCAGACCGACTTCCACCACGCTAAGCCGATCTACGAGTACTTCCCGGGCTGGAAGGAAGACATCTCCACGGCCCGCCGGTTCGAGGATCTGCCGCAGAACGCGCAGGACTACGTGCTCGCGCTCGAGGGGATGAGCAACAC
>JAITUD010000027.1 GCA_031286555.1 Microbacterium sp.
CGCCGGCCGATCACCTGGCTGACCGTCATCGGCGTGCTGCTGCTGCCGGTCGTCATCGGCGGCCTGCTCGTCGCCGCGCTGCAGAACCCGACGCAGAACCTCGACCGCATGACCGCGGCGATCGTCAACCTCGACAAGCCCGTCACGATCGACGGCCAGTACACGCCGCTCGGCCGCGAACTGGCATCCGGTCTGGTCAAGGGGTCCGACGAAGCAGACTCCAACCTCACCTGGGTCATCTCGAACAAGGACGACGCCGCCGACGGTCTCAGCGACGGCACCTACCAGGCGGTCGTGACGATCCCGAAGGACTTCTCGAAGAACGCGACCTCCGGCGGTCAGGCGATCGCCGACGGCGGCGGAACTGCGCAGCAGGCGCAGATCCAGGTGACCACCCCGCAGGACGCCCGCGTCGCGGACGACCTCATCACCAGCCAGATCTCGTCCGTCGCAGCGTCCTCGATGAGCTCGATGCTCTCCGAGGCGACGCTGAGCAACGTGCTGATCAGCTTCGACACGCTCGGCTCGAAGATCGGCGAGGCGGCCGACGGCGCCGACAAGCTCGCCTCCGGTGCGAAGGATGCCGCGGAGGGTGCTGCTGCGCTGCCCGGTGGAGCCACGAAACTCGCCGACGGTGCGAACCAGCTGAGCTCGGGCGCATCCCAGCTCGGCGACGGAGCGGGGCAGGTCGCTGCCGGCGCCAGCCAGCTCGGCAGTGGGCTGGACACGATCGCGGGCAAGACCCGTGAGGTCGCTGCCGGTGCGAACAAGCTCGGGTCCGGGCTGACTGCCGGCGGTGCAGCGATGGCTGACCCGAACGGTTCCATGAGCGCACTCGTCGGAACCGCCAGCACGGTCGCCAGCAAAGCCGGTGCGGCTGCGACGTCAAGCGCGACCGCCGCCAAGGACATGGGTGGTGTGGCTCAGACGCTCGGCGAGTTGGCCGCACAGTGCACCTCGACGGTCCCCGACTTCTGCGCGGATCTCGCCGCCGCGGCAAAGTCTGCCGGAGCCGCGGCAGGCTCGGCGGAGAAGGCAGCCGTCGATGCGGGAACCGCCGCGGCGTACGCGACTCCGCTCGGTGACGGGCTGGCCAAGACGCAGAGCGAACTCGCCAAGCAGTTCAAGGAGGCAGGCGCAGCGGCATCCACCATCGGCTCGGGCCTCGGCCAGATCGCCGGCGGCATCGACCAGTCCGCCGACGGAGCCCGCGGTCTCGGTTCCGGCGCGTCGAAGATCGCCACCGGAAACGCCGGCCTCGCGACCGGCGCCACCGCGCTCGGCGACGGCGCGACGCAGCTCGCCGACGGTGCCACTCAGCTCGGCACGGGCCTTGACCAGCTCGCCGGCGGCACGAGCGACCTCGCGGATGGACTGCACACTGCGGCATCCTCGCTGCCGTCGTTCAGCAAGAAGGAGTCGACCTCGCTCGCCTCCGTCGTCGCGAACCCGGTCAAGTCCGATGTCGCGACCTCGAGCCTGTTCGGCGCGACTGCGATCCCGCTGCTGGTCGCCCTCGTGCTGTGGTTCGGCTCGCTGGCCTCCTACGTCGTCATGCGGGCGATGCCCGAGCGCGTGCTCACCTCGCGGCGGTCGTCGATCATGCTGGCGCTGCGCGGGTTCTGGCCCGCCGCGCTGGTCGGCGCCGCGCAGGGACTGCTGGTCTCGCTGATCGTGCAGTTCGTGGCGAAGTACGACGCCGCGCACTGGTGGTCGTTCGCCGGCATCGCCGTACTCGCGGGCATCTCTTTCGCCGCGGTGAACCAGGCCCTGATCGCCCTGTTCGGCGGGATCGGACGCTGGCTCGGCGTGCTCGTGGGCGTACTGGCGGTGGCGACCGGGCTGGTCTCCACGGTGCCCGGCTGGCTGGCATCGATCGGTGCGGCCATGCCGACCGCGCCGGCGCTGAGCGGCCTGATCGATGCGAGCGGAACGGCGGTCGCCGGGCTGATCGTCTGGGGCGTGCTGGCGCTGCTGGCCACCACCCTCTCGGTCACGCTGCGTCGCACGACCTCCGCGAAGGCCGTGCTCGCCAGCGCCGCGGCCTGACCTCCCCAGCTCCGGTCTCAACCGTTGCGGGTGTCATCGTCCGAGCACCCACATCCGTTGAGACCGGAGCCGTAGGAACGTCACGCACTCCGGGACATCGCGTCCGGACGGTAGCGTCGTCGGATGGCGCACGACTTCATGACCGACCAGGGGCAGCTCCGTGATCTGGAGGGCCAGCAGTACATCGTGCTGCGGCCCACGGGCGCGGTCATGCGCGAGTTCGACAGTGTGCAGGATGCCGCACGGCAGCGACTCGGCGACACTGTGCGCTATCCCGGAGCGGCACACGTCACGCTGCGCGGCCTCTACGAGCCGGAGCGCGTCGACGCCGTGCGCGACACGGTCAGGGAGTGGGCCGCGCAGCAGCATCCGATCGATCTGGTCTTCGAGGCGGTCGACGCCTTCCCCGCGCCGTGGCAGATCGTGATCGCGCGACTCGGACGCACGCCCGGTCTTCTGCACGCCTACGCATCGCTCACCGAAGCGCTCGACCGCACCGACCTGCGCCGGATCGGCGAACTCCCGCTCGACGACTGGACCTTCCACCTGTCGGCCGTCTACGCGAAGACGCTCGCGCCCGAGGCATGGACCACGCTCGCGGACGACATGCGCCACGAGTACGACTCCCCTGCCGCCGAAACTGTGGCCGACGTCGAGTTCGTCACCTACGCAGGCGCCGCCGAGCACCGCGAGGTGTTCCCTCTCGGTGCTCGCTGAGC
>JAITUD010000129.1 GCA_031286555.1 Microbacterium sp.
CTCGCGCTCGGCCTCGACGGGGTCTGCGGATGCCGCGATCTGCGCCTCGAGGTGCGGTGTGCGGACCCCGCCCGGCGCGACCGTGTTCGCGCGGATGACGAGGCCCCCGTAGGTCACGGCCACGCTGCGGGTGAGAGCGTCGATACCGCCCTTGGTGAACTCGTAGGCGGCGTGGTCGGGGTGGCTCGCCCTGCCGTGGATCGACCCGATGTTCACGATCGCCCCGGCGACGCCCTGGTCGACGAACGACGACACCGCTGTGGAGCATCCCCACACGTAGCCGAAGCCGTTGATGCCGATGATCTCGCGCACCACGTCCTCGTCGAGCTCGTGCAGCGGCGTGCGCTTGGTGATGCCCGCGTTGTTGACCCAGCCGGCCAGCGGAGCCCGGGCGATCGCGGCATCCGCCGCCCGCCGATGCGCCTCGCGCTCGGAGGAGTCGCCGAGCACCACCTCGGCGCAGACACCGGCCTCGACCGTGCCCGAGCCGGGCGTGCGCTCCAGGCCGACCACGATCCAGCCGTCGGCCGTGAGCCGCTCGGCCACGGCCCGTCCGATGCCCTTGCCGCTGCCGGTCACGACGACGCTGCGGGAAGAGAGTGCGGTCATCGGATGCCCCCGTCGAGATCGAACACCTGCGGATCGAGCGTGAAGCCGAGACCCGGAGCATCCGCGGGCACGACCGGCCCAACGTAGCTCGGCCCGCCGACGATGAACGACGGTGCCGGGTCGTATGGGTTCGCGCCGCGCGCGAAGGTCTCGACGCCGATGCCGAGGTGCGCGGTGACCTCGGAGTACACATGGCCCGAGACCGGCACCCCGCGCTCGGTCGCCCAGTCGATCATCTCCCGTGCTGGGGTGATGCCGCCGATCGCGACGACGTCGAGGCGCAGCACGTCGACGGCGGCCTCCTCTACGAGGGCGCGCAGCACGGCCGGGTCGGTGACCTCGTCGCCGACCGACAGCGTCAGCCCGCTCTCGCGGCGGATGCGGGCGCAGCCTGCGGCATCCTCCGGCAGCAGCGGATCCTCCAGCCAGGCGAGCTGCGGGTCGCCCCACTGCGCGATCTCGGCGAGCGCCTCGTCGGCGTCGCGCCAGCCGAAGCCCACGTCGACGACGAGACCGGTGCCACGGGGCAGTTCGCGGTTCAGGATGCCGATCAGCTCACGCATGTACGCCGGATCGGGCAGCCGCGAGATCTTCACGTTCGTCCACCCGTCGGCCTGGGCGAGCACTTCGTCGGCGACCGCGCGCGGGGTGCGGTCGGGCGTCGGATAGGCCGCCACGAGCATCGAAGGACGAGCAGCGTCGCCGGTGCCGAGCATCCGCCACAGCGGCTGCCCTGCCCGCCGTGCGGCGATGTCCCACAGTGCGATGTCCACCAGTCCGATGGCCCGGCGCACCAGGCCGACGCGTCCGACGATGGCACTGCCGCGCAGCATCCGATCCCAGGTCGCTGCGGGGTCGTCGGCATCCGCTCCGACCGCGTGCGCGGCGACCAGGCGCTCGACGATCTCGGCCATCGGCGCCTCGCGGGAGAGGCAGTACGCCACACCCGCGGTGCCGTCGGCGTCGGTCGCACGCACCGCGCTGTACTCGCGACGGGTCACCGTCATCGCCCCCAGCTGCAGCGGCGCGGGGAGCGGCAGCACGGCGGTGGCCGTGTCGATGCGGGCGACGGCGGTCATTCGGGCTTCTTCGCGAGGGGCACGCCGTAGTCCACCATGAATCCGCCGTCCACGTACAGCGTCTGGCCGTTCATGTAGCGGGCCTGGTCGGAGACGAGGAAGCTCACGGCGTTGCCGATCTCGCTCGCGTCGGCGAGGCGTCCGGCCGGGATGCGGGACAGGATCGTGTCGAGGCTCAGCGTGCCCGCCTCCACGCCCTGCCGGAACACGCCGGTGTCCACGTATCCGGGCGCGACGGCGTTCACGCGCACGCCGCGAGCGGCCCACTCGGCCCCGGCCGTGGCGGTCAGACCGATCACGGCGGCCTTGGTCGTGGCGTACGGGGCGCGGCCCGCCGAGCCCCGCGACGAGATCGACGAGATGTTCACGATGCGGCCCTCGCCGCGGGACAGCATCCGCCGGCCGGCTGCCTGCAGGCAGGCGAAGACGCCGTGCAGGTTCACGTCGACCACGGCGGCCCACTCGTCCCAGGAGAGATCCTCGATGGCGCGGTGGCGCTGGATGCCGGCGTTGTTGACCAGCACGGCGATCGGTCCGAGCTCGTCCTCGATCTCGCCGAAGACGCGGTCGACGGCCGCGGGATCGGTGACGTCGAGCTCGCGCCACAGGATGCCGGCGGGATTCTCTCCCGCTGTGAGGGCGGGCACGCAGTCCGCGGCGACGACGGTGTAGCCGTCCGCTGCGAGGCGCTGGCCGATCTCCCAGCCGATGCCGGCTGCTCCCCCGGTGACGACGGCGACGGGCGACTGAGCGGTCATGATTCTCCTTCGGGTGGTGGTTGTCAGGACGCCGTGGCGCCGAGCAGGTCCGCGACGAGGCGGCAGGCGTGCTCCTCGAGCAGTTCGAGGGCGCCCGCGGCGAGGGGCGTCTGCCAGGACTGGTAGGCGCCGCGCTCATAGGCCTCGCGGGTGGGCAGGTAGACGAAGCCGGGTCCGTTGGTGAGGTTCATCACCACGATCGGGGTGTCCGGGAAGCGCTCGCGCAGAGTGCGCTGCAGGCGGGAGTACGCCTCACCGGGATGCCCGAGGAGCACCGCGTCGCCGAATCGCCAGGCCCACACCGGGTGTGACACGGTCGGTCCGTCGATGTACCCCTCGCGCAGGTTGCGGGCCCTTCCGAGTCGCTCCTCGCGGGAGCGAGGGTCGATGTCCTTCCACTCCTCGGCGAGCTCGTCGAGGGTGGGCAGATCGCGCAGCGGCAGGTCGACGGCGCCGAAGACGCCGGAGGCGGAGCCGTCCGCCGACACGGGGCGGCCGGTCCACACCGCGAGCGGAGCGCCGGACTCGACGACCCGGTCGAGAGTGACCTCCTGCCCCGGCGCGGGAAGGGCGTCCAGTGCGGCGAGCACGGCATGTCCGAGCGAACGGCCGTGCCGGTCGGCCACGCCGACGTCGCCGGTGTACTGCTCGCGCGGGGCGAGCTCGCCGGAGGCGCCCTGCACGAACAGGCAGGGCGAACCGGTGGCGGCCTCCACCGTCTCGCGCATCGCGCCCACGTAGTCGGGCGAGACCTCGCGGTTCTGCCAGGCGAGCGTGGTCGGGTGGCAGGCGTAGTTGACCAGCACGGCGAGCAGCTCGCCGCCGACGCTGATCCGGCCGACCACGACGGTGTCGTCCGACTCGCCCTCGGGGTTGTAGCCGACCAGCGCCCGCCCGTCGAGGTCGAGCTCTCGGTCGGCGGCGAGGGTGCAGCGCCCCTGCGTCCACTCGACGAGGCCCTCGGCCGCGCTGTCCAGCGCCTCGCGTCCGGCCGCGATGCCCGCCGCGGCGAGCGCCTCGAGGTACCCCGGGATGAGCTCGCCGCCGGGGAGGTGCGCGTCGGCGGCGCAGAGCACGGCGCCGGCGTGGGTGTGCGAGAGCGAGAGCATCAGCTGGTCGGGGGCCAGCCCGAGACCGGCGAGGACCGCGTCGCGCACGCCGCGCTCGTCGGCGACCCGGCGCCACCAGGTGCCGTCCACGGCGAGCAGCACCCGCGGCCGCCCGTCGGCTCCGGTGAGCGCGAGCGCGGTGAGGGTGAACGGCCGGTGCGCGCCCTCGGAGCGCTCCCAGTCGGCCGGGCCCCAGTTCTTGGCACGGATGCCGACCGGCGGTGTGATGTCGCGGCGCGCGACTCCCACCCGCACGGCGCTCCGAGGCACGCGGATGCGGTCGCCGAGGTCGGTGCCGGGCCGTGCCGCGGCCGTGGGCGATTGCTGCATGCTCTCCATGATGGTGCCGTTCCGATGCGGGTGCCGAGGGTCAGAGGGTGAGTATCGAGTCGTCGATGAGGACGCGGTCACCGGGGTCGGGCAGACTGCGCTTCACATCGCTCTCGACGGATGCGCCGTAGAGCAGCGTCGAGTCATCAGTGAAGCCCTTGGCGAGATCGAGCCGTCCGCCGATGAACCGTGCGTCCTGGATGCGGGCGTGGTTGACGCCGGATCCGATCTCGAGGTGCGCCGTGTCGCCGGCGGCGGTGGAGTCGATGCCGCTCAGGCGCCAGGTGATGGCGCCGGTGCCGGCCGCTCTGCTGACCGTCGCGCCGCCGGTGCGCGCCTAGCTCAGCTCGACGCCGTCGAGCACGACGATCTGGTCTCGGGCGGCTGTCATGACGAGGGCGGCATCGCGGACGGTGCCGCCGCGGATCGTGACCCGCGACGAGGCGATCTCCACCGGACCGCCCGCCGCCGGACCGCTGAGATCACAGTCCAGGAACCGCACCGCGCCGGAGCCGCGGACCTTGGTGGCGTCGAGCCCGGTGATCGTGCAGCGAGAGAAGGTGACGGTGTTCGAAACCGGGGTCTGCACCAGCACCTGCTCCTTCGGGAGCGCGAACGTGCAGTCCTCGATCGTCGTGGGGCGGGTGGAGCGCGCGCTGCGCTGGCCGATGGCCAGCAGACCGGCCGTGCAGCC
>JAITUD010000199.1 GCA_031286555.1 Microbacterium sp.
GTGGTCAGCGACACGGTGAAGGCGCAGCTGCTGAAGGCAGCGACCTCCTGATCGAACACAGTCCCGCCATCAGGCCCTTGGTCTGATGGCGGGGCGAAAGGCGCTCAGCGCTGCGAGCGCCGATAACCGGCCGCCTTGGCGTCAGCCTCGGTGCGGAAGCACTCCTCAGGATTGGTCTTCGCGTAATATGCACCGCCGGGCATGTGATAGATCCACTCAGGAGACCCCTGGTTCCCCTTGATCGGCGCCCAAGCCGGACAGGTCCAGGTGTCGATCGGTGCTGTGCGGCCGGGGTAGGCCACCTTCGCCGTCTTCGCTGAGGTCACGGCCTTCGAGGCGTAGCCCGACAGGGAGCCGGTCACGCGCACCGAGATCTGCTTGCCGACCATGGCCGAGCTCAGGGCCAGGTTTGCTCCGGTCGCACCGCTGATGTTCGAACCGTTCGCGAGCCACTGGTAGGCGAACGCCGTCCCCGCCGTCCAGGAACCGGGGCGGGCGGTCAGAGTCGAACCGACCCGAGTCGTGCCGCTGATGGTCGGCGTCGAGGCTGTCAGGCATCCGGTGTTGGCGGCCGCCGCGTTGCTGACGACGGACGCGCTGCCGAGTGCCACCGTCGCGGGCGCGGCGAGCGAGCGCATCGACCGGTGGACCGCCTCCGGCACGCAGGACTGCGCCGTGACGTAGACGGGGCTCGTCATCTTTCCGGCGAGGGCGGCTCCTGCGAGCGCATCCGGGAAGTTGAGTCCAGTCGCGAGGAACGCTGCGGGTGCTGATCCCGGCGAGAAGAACGTGTCGTTGATCCTGGCCGCGGTCGCGTAGCGGTCGCTGCCGCCCATCCGTGTCGTGGAGTACTTGGCTGCCAGCTGGCGCTCGATCCCGGCGGACACGGCGCCCGTGCCTCCGACGACGGTCACCGAAGACGGATGCAGGTCGCTGATCAGCTTCTGAGAGGCTGAATTCAGACTGCCGAGAGCCCCGTCCACAAGCACGACGGGTGAGGCCTCGGCACCGGCCGCACCGCTCGCGGCGAGGGCGTCGGGGAAGCCTCGCCCGGTCGCGACGAAGACATGCGAGGCGGATGTGAACGCCGTGCGAACGATCCGCTCGCCGGTGTCATAGCGCGAGGCCCCGCCGAGGCGCTGCACGTTCGGGGAGATCTTTCGCAGATCCTTCTCGATCGCACTGCTCACGACGCTGACGTCGCCCGCGATGTAGATGCGCTTCGGCGCGAGACGCACGATCTCGCTGCGCACCGATGGGGGAAGGGATGCGGAAGGCGTCAGCAGCAGGGGGCCGCCCAGGTGCGCCGCCGCCGCAGCCGCGGAGAGCGCGTCAGGGAAGTTCTGCCCTGTGGCCACGAAGACGGCGGGCGCTCCCGGGCTGTAGCGCTTCGACACCGACACAGCAGTGGCGTAGCGGTCTGCGCCCTGCAGGCGCGTCACTCCTGCGGGGAAAGGCGTAGTCACGCCGGTGGGTTCTGTTGTCGGTGTCGACGAGGGCGGTGTCTTGGCGACCATCACGGTGGGGAGCACAACCGGCGTCGCGCCGCACCCGCCCTGAAGCGTGTTCTGCAGAGCCGCGAGCTCCGCGGCGTCGACGGTCAGCGACCAGCGGTACTTGACCAGGGCCCAGGACGTGACGTACTCGCAGGAGTACGCGGTGTTCGACGGCATCCACCTTGCCGGGTCGAGATCGGCCTTTGCCTGATTCGACGTGTTCGAAGCGGCCGTCAGCGCGTAGGACACGTCGAGGTCGTTGGCGTACGCCTCCCGCTGCTGCGCGGTCCATGCCCACGCGCCCGAGCGCCATGCCTCGGCGAGCGCGACCACGTGGTCGATCTGGATCTGGGCGACGTCCGTCGTCGCGAAGCCGTCGTAGGGGGAGACCCATGTGCCGCCGGAGAGCGTGCAGGGCGACGCCACGGTGAGCGGTGTCGTGCTCTCCTCGATCAGCGCTTCGTATCGGGTGTTGCACCCGTCTCCGTCCGCATCGATCCAGTGGCGGAATGCCGCGCGATCGTACGGATGCGTGCTGTCGGACGACGCAGCGGTGAGCAGCGCCGGCAGATCTGCCGCTGTCGTCGTCGACGCTGCGAGTCCAGGGGTCGTGACCATGAGAGTCGAGAAGATCACGGCCGCTGACGAGACAGCAGCGATGGCGCGCTTGAACATGACGAATCCCCAGTTCGACTCGAAGGGTGGCGGTCCCAGTCCGCCGCCAGTTGCCCAGGATATCGGACATCATCCGAAGGGCGCATCAACTCTCTCCACCGCGCGGTCACCGGGTGCCGTCGCGGCCTCTCAGCCTCCCGCCGATACGATTGACATCATGGATCTTCTCGTCGTGGGTTCGGGCTTCTTCGGCCTGACCATCGCCGAGCGCGCCGCGGACGCGGGGCGCAAGGTAACCGTCATCGACCGTCGGCCGCACATCGGCGGCAATGCCTACAGCGAGGCGGAGCCCGAGACGGGGATCGAGGTGCACCAATACGGCGCGCACCTGTTCCACACCTCGAACCCGACGGTGTGGGAGTACGTCAACCGGTTCACCACCTTCACCAACTACGTGCACCGCGTGTACACCACGCACAAGGGCACGGTGTTCCCGATGCCGGTGAACCTCGGCACGATCAACCAGTTCTTCCAGTCCGCGTACACGCCCGATCAGGCACGTGCGCTGGTGAAGGAGCAAGCCGGCGAGTTCGACGTCAAGACGGCGGCCAACTTCGAGGAGAAGGGAATCGCGCTGGTCGGACGCCCCCTCTTCGAGGCGTTCTTCCGCGATTACACGGCGAAGCAGTGGCAGACCGATCCGCACAAGCTCTCCGGCGACATCATCAGCCGGCTGCCCGTGCGCTATACGTACGACAACCGCTACTTCAACGACACCTGGGAGGGTCTGCCGACCGATGGCTACACGGCCTGGATCGA
>JAITUD010000383.1 GCA_031286555.1 Microbacterium sp.
CGCTGCAGCAGCACGGCGTCGGCCTGCAGCGGCGGAAGCTCGGAGTCCAGCCCGAGCTCGACCTCGCCGGGGCCGAGACCCAGCTCGTCGAGGGCGGCGAGCACGGCTCCGGCCCCGTCGACCGGGGCCAGCGAGACGGCGAGCACCCCGGCCTCGACCCGGCTCACGTCGAGCAGGTCGGTGACGAGCTTCGAGAGCGTTCCGAGGCTCTCGTCGGCGGTCTCGAGCAGCGCCGAGCGGTCGGCGGGGGAGAGGATGCCGGGAGTGGGCCCTTCCCCGGTCGAGCCCGCCGCGGGTCCTGAGCGCCCTTCGTCTCGTCGCTGCTCTCCTCGCTCAGGACCCGGGGAAACAGACGCCGAGGCGGCATCCGCCTGCCGCAGCCCGCCGACCGCGGCCATCGCGGCGGCGAGGGGGCGGCGCAGGTCGTGGCTGATCGCCGAGAGCAGCGCGCTGCGCACCCGGTCGGTCTCGGTGAGCACGTCGGCGCGGCGCGCCGTCGCGGCGAGGTCGGCGTGCTCGATGGCGGCCGAGAGCTGCGCGACGATCGCGTCGAGCAGCCTGCGCGCCGGAGCGTCCAGCGCGGGTCCGTACAGCTCGAGCGTCGCGCGATCCCCGACGCGCACGATCTCGGGCGCCGCATCCGGAACCGGCTCGCCGTCGGTCGCGATGATCGTGCCGTCCTTGTCGAGGAGCCGCACGCCGCTGAACCCGAACGCCTCGCGGGCGCGGTTGACCAGGGCCAGGGGTGCGCTGTCGCCGCGCAGCACGTTGCCGGCGACGCCGGCGAGCAGCTCGGCCTCGGCGGATGCCCGCTGCGCAGCCCGTGCCCGCCGCGCGGCCTGGTCCACCACGATGCTCACGAGCACCGCGATCACGACGTACAGCACGAGCGCGAGGGCGTGCAGCGGGTCGGCGATCGTCACCGTGAAGAGGGGCTCGACGAAGAGGAAGTCCAGCGTCAGCCCCGACAGCACCGCTGCGAAGAGCGCCGGGCGGATGCCGCCGACCAGCGCCACCACGACCACGAGCAGCTGGTATGCGAGCACCTCGGAGGTGATCGCCGCGGGGGAGTGCAGCGTGTACAGCAGCCAGGACAGCAGCGGTCCGCCGACCAGGGCGATCACCAGCCCGAGCAGCTGCCGCCGCCAGCCGAGCGCCCCGCCGGTGATCCGAGGCAGCACGGCGCGGCCACCCGCGGCCGCATGGCTGACGATGTGCACGTCGATGTCACCCGACCGGCGGATCACCTCCGCACCGATGCCCGGCCCGGTCAGCGCCGCGGCGAGCCGGCCGCGGCGGCTCACGCCGATGACCAGCTGCGTGGCATCCGCCGACTGCGCGAACTCGACCAGGGTGCTCGGCACGTCGTCGCCGACGACCTGGTGGTAGCTGCCGCCGAGCGAGGCCACCAGGCGCTGCTGCGCGGCCAGGGCACCAGGTGCACCGCCGCGCAGGCCGTCCTGCGCGAGCACGTGCACGGCCATCAGCTCGCCACCGGCGGTGCGGGCGGCGATCCGCGCGCCGCGACGCAGCAGCGTCTCGCCCTCGGGGCCGCCGGTGAGCGCGACGACCACGCGCTCCCTGGTCTGCCAGGCGCTGTCGATGCCGTGCTCGACCCGGTAGGTGCGCAGCGCCGAGTCGACCTCGTCGGCCAGCCACAGCAGCGCCAGCTCGCGCAGCGCCGTGAGGTTGCCGAGCCGGAAGTAGTTCGACAGCGCGGCATCCACCCGCTCGGCGGGATAGACGTACCCGGCCGACAGACGGTCGCGCAGCGACTGCGGCGCGAGGTCGACCACCTCGACGTCGTCTGCGGCGCGCACCACCGCATCGGGCACGGTCTCCTGCTGGGCGACGCCGGTGATCTTCTCGACGACGCCGTTCAGCGACTCGATGTGCTGCACGTTGACCGTGGTGATCACGTCGATGCCGGCGTCCAGCATCGACTCGACGTCCTGCCAGCGCTTCTCGTGCGGCGACCCCGGCGCGTTCGTGTGTGCGAGCTCGTCGACCAGGGCGACCTGCGGCGCGCGGGTGAGCACGGCCTCGAGGTCGACCTCGTGCAGCTCGATGTCACGGTGCTGCACGGTGCGCAGCGGCACCTGCTCGAGGCCGATCAGCTGCGCCGCCGTGGCGGTGCGGCCGTGGGTCTCGACGATGGCGACCACGACGTCCTGCCCCGAGGCGACCAGGCGGTGCCCCTCGGCGAGCATCTCGAACGTCTTGCCGACGCCGGGTGCGGCGCCGAGCAGCACGCGCAGTCGCCCTCGCGTCATCGGGATGCCCCGGATGCCTGGTCGAGGGCGAGGTTCAGTTCCAGCACGTTCACCCGCTCCTCTCCGAGGAAGCCGAGGTCCGGCCCCTGGATGTGCGATTCGACGATCGCCCGCACGTCATCCTCGCGCATGTCGCGCGCCTCGGCCACCCGCCGCACCTGCAGCAGGGCGTATGCCGGGCTGATCTGCGAATCGAGCCCGGATGCCGAGGCGGTGAGCGCATCGGCGGGCACCTGCGACGGGTCGACGCCGTTGAAGGCGGCCACCTCGGCCCGGCGCTGCTCGATCTGCTTCACCAGCTCGGGGTTGGACGGACCGAGGTTGCTGCCCCCGGACGCGGTCGCGTCGTAGTCGGAGGCGGAGGGGCGCGGCTGGAAGTACTGCGGGAGGGGGTTCCCCTTCTTGTCGCCGAAGGACTGCCCGAGCAGCGAGCTGCCCACGGCCTTGCCGTTCTCGGTGACGACGGAGCCGTTCGAC